>CAOKJE010000021.1 GCA_948468505.1 uncultured Clostridium sp.
GCACCAACACCAACAAACATTTCTACGAAGTCAGATCCACTTATAATAAAGAATGGCACTCCTGCTTCTCCTGCTACGGCTTTAGCAAGTAGGGTCTTTCCTGTTCCTGGTTGACCTACTAATAAAACACCTTTTGGTATTCTGGCTCCCATATCTGTGAATTTTTTTGGATTTTTTAAAAATTGTACTATTTCTTCTAATTCTTCTTTTTCTTCGTCAACACCTGCTACATCTTCAAATGTTATTTTATTTTTTTCAGCTGGTGTCATCATTCTTGCTTTGCTTTTTCCAAATGACATGGTTTTGTTTCCAGCTCCACCTTGGCCAACACCACCCATCATAAAGAACCAGAAGATAAAGAATATGATTAATAGTCCAAATGGTGTTAATAAGCTAAGGATGGTAATGAAGATAGATTGTGATTTTTCTTCTAAGGTAAAGGCTCCGTCTTTTAAGAAATCCTCAGTATATCCCATAAAGTTTTCCATATCTGGTATGTTTACTTCTTTTTTAATTTTATCGTCTTTTAGGGTAACAGTTGCCAATTTTCCATCTGCTTCTATTTGAATCGCATCTACGTTTCCACTATTAATGTTTGCAATTAACTCCGAATATTTTAGTTTTGCATCACTGTTTTCTACTATTGACGATAGTACGACAATGAATATTACTCCTATTATTAACCACATGGCTAATGTTTTAATTCCGTTTTTCAAAATAATTCCTCCTTATGTTTGGTTTCATTTTTTATATTGATTTTATAACATATAACTTTTTGTTTTTCAATAGTTTTTATATGTCTTTTTTGTTACAAATCCTAATGTTTCGCGCATTTGCTACGGAAACTTACGATAAAACGATGAAATAAACTTGATGGTTTTTTATTAAAATTTTGATATTTTTATTTGGTGTTAAATATTTGTTACCAATATTGTTGCTACATAACTTGATGAGGTCTTCAATATGTATTTTTTCAATACTATTGGCACTTCCTAATAACCTTTTTATAATATATCGAATTAGTCTTGCTTTTATTACTGTTTCTAATAAATTAAATGTTTTTAGGTCAATTATAATTTCTTGTTTTTCCCTTTCTTTTATTAAAATTTTTTCATAGGCTATCTTTGTTTGCTTTTCCATGTATTCGTTTTCTTGTGTAACAATATCAGATAATCTGTCCCATGTTTTTATAATGTTAGGGTTGAATTCCTTTTGAAGATACGGAATTACTACATTTCTAATTTTATTTCTAGTATAAATATTTTCGAAATTGGTTTTATCAATTCTTGGGTTTAACCTGTTTTCCTCGCAATAGTTTTCTATTTCTATTCTTTCACATGCAATTAACGGCCTTATGATTTTACCATTTTTAGCTTCTATTCCTTTTAACCCCTCTATTCCGCTTCCTCTTAAAGTGTGCATAAGCATAGTTTCTATTTTGTCGTTTTTGTTATGAGCCACTGCAATTTTTGTGGCTTTTGTCTTTTCTAAAACCTCTTCAAAAAATTCATATCTTGCTATTCTTCCTGCTTCTTCTTCTCCTATTTTATTAGTATGAGCTAATTTTTTAATATCTATACTTTTCGAATAAAATTCAATTCCATTTTTTTGGCAATAGTTCTTAACATACTGCTCGTCTTCGTTTGCTTCTTTACGTAGCATGTGATTTACATGAGCAACTACGATTTCAATCGTCCCATCGTCCCCACTGGTTCCGGGTTTCTTTGGGGACGTCCCCATTGGTTCCGGGTTTCTTTGGGACATCTTTGAGACATTTTTTAGGCAGTCCAATAAGCACATTGAGTCTGGTCCTCCAGAAACTCCTACTACTATTTTGTCTTGGTTTTCTATTAGTTTATATTTTTTGATTGTATTATTTACTAAGCTTATTAAATTTTCTTTTTTCATTTTTTCATTCCTTCTTAAATTTTACATATAGTTACCTGTTTTTTATGTATTGTATTTTGTGCTGTCTAATTTATTTTCAATTCTTCTCAATTTTTTACGATTTATTCCTAGTATATTTTCTAACATTCTGTAGGATATTCCAGATTCTAGTTTTAATCTTTTTATTAATAAGTTAATTGTCTCTTCTTCTTGAGTAAGTTCTTCTTTTGTTATATTTTTCTCGTTTAGAATTTTTTGTAATAATTCTTTACATTGTTCTTCTTTATTTTCTTCATTTTCCATAAAGATAAATTGTTCCTTTTCTTTGGAAGAACTATCTTCTTTTGTATTTATATTTTTCCTAATGTTTTTTTCTATTTCTGTATTTGTAAAAAATGGGTTGCTATCATAACTTGAATATTTATATTGGCTTGCTTTTTCACATATATCAGCTTTTACTGGATTATTATGTATGTATCTAACACATGTAAGTAAATGCTTTTCGCTATAAATTGGCTGTGTTTTATATCTGTCTCTAAAGACATACCCTACTCTGTTATATTTTTTATTATAGTATTTAGCATATAATAAATTTACTTTGTGCATATATTTTATTAAATTTTCTGTATTTTCTTCATGAATTAATATATGTGCATGATTATTCATAATGCAATATGCTAAAATAATAGTATTGATTTCTTCTTTTGTAGCTTTCATTATTTTAATGTATTTTTCAATGTCTTCTGTACAATTGAATATATACTCCTTATTGTTTCCTTGCACCATAATATGAAAAAAAGAAGTATTTATATTTTCTTTACGGATTCTTGCCATATTTTCACCTTTCTTTCTTTATTTTATCCTTTAAAAAAATATAAATTGCCCCTTTTAACTTATATTTTATTTCTTTATATATACAATTTTAATTTTATTCGACTAAAATTCCCCCTCTTCAGTCGAATGTCCCCATTTAAACCCGGAACCAGTGGGGACATTGACAACTAATCGTCAAATCGCCTTTCCAGGTTGACAAATTTTGTGTAACTTCCTAACCATAACAATTCCACAGTTCCTGTTGATCCCCCTCTGTGCTTTGCCATGATTACTTCTGCTATGTCCTTTTTTTCGCTATCTTGGTTGTAGTAGTCGTCACGATATAAAAACATTACAATGTCGGCATCTTGCTCGATGGCTCCTGATTCACGTAAGTCAGATAGCATTGGTCTATGGTCTGGCCTTTGCTCTACCGCTCTTGATAATTGAGAAAGTGCTATTACTGGTACGCCAATTTCTTTGGCAAGTATCTTTAATGAACGGCTGATTTCTGATATTTCTTGTTCACGGCTACCTCCTCTTTTGTTGCTTCCTTGTACTAGTTGTAGATAGTCGATTACTACCATTCCTATGTTTTTTTCTAGTTTTAGTTTTCTACATTTGGCTCTAATTTCCATAACGGAAATTCCTGGTGTGTCGTCTATGTATATTTCTGCTTCTGAAAGTGGCCCTACACTGCCTGCTAGTTTTGTCCAATCGTCTTCATCTAGTTTTCCAGTTCTTACTTTGTTGCTGTCTACCATGGCTTCACTACATAGAATTCTGTTTACCATTTGTTCTTTTGACATTTCTAGACTGAAGATGGCAACTGGTACATTTGCTTTTAAGGCTGCATTGGTTGCTATGTTTAGCGCAAAGGCTGATTTTCCCATGGCTGGTCTTGCTGCAATTAAGATAAGCTCTGATCCATGAAATCCTGCTGTTCTGTAATCTAGTTCAGTAAATCCACTTGGTACCCCTGTAATGTGTTGTTTTCGATTGTATAGTTCTTCTAATTCGGTAAAACTGTTTACTAATACATCTTTGATGGCGGCATATCCTTTTTGATTTTTGTTTTGCATGATGTTAAAAATCTTTTTTTCTGCACCTTCCATGATGTTTTCTACTTCCTCTGTTGGATCGTAACCTAATTCAATGATTTCGTTAGCTGTTTTTATTAAATTTCTTAGGGTTGCTTTTTCTTCTACTATTTTTACATATTTGGAAGCATTTGCTGTTGTTGGTACTTTTTCTGGTAATTCTGCTAAGTATTCTAATCCCCCTACTTGCTCGAATTTCCCCATGTTTTCTAACTCTGCTTTTACGGTGATAATGTCAATTGGCTCGGCTCTACTATATAAATTAACAATTGCTGCATAGATTGCTCTATTGTCTTCACGATAGAAGTCTTCTTCTTTTAATACTTCTATACTAGAAATCACTGCATCTTTGTCTGTTAGCATGCTTCCGATTACTGCTTGTTCTGCTTCTAAATCGTGTGGTGGTACTTTTCCTAATTCCATTTCTTCCTCCTTTGTCACCAAACAAACCCGGAACCAATGGGGACGTCCCCATTTAAACCCGGAACCATTGGGGACTTATTCTGCTATAACGTCGATTTTTACTTTTCCAGTTACTCCTTCAAATAGCTTGATTTCTACGGTTGTTGTTCCTAGCGTTTTGATGGTTTCTTTTAGGTCGATTTTCTTTTTGTCTACTTTGATTTTGTATTCTGTTTCTAACTGCTGTGCTATTTCTTTGGCTGATACGCCTCCAAAGATTTTTCCGTTTTCTCCTGCTTTTACTTTTATTTTTATTAGTATTTTGGATAGTTTGTCTGCTGTTTTTATGGCTTCTTGTTTTTCTTGGTCTTTTTGAAATTTGGCTGCATTTTGCTTGGATTTTAGTTTTGCCATGTTATCGTTGTTTGCTTCTACGGCTAAGTTTTTTGGTAGTAGGAAGTTTCTTGCGTATCCGTCTGATGCGTTGATTACTTCGTCTTTTTTTCCTACTCCTTTGATGTCTGCTTTTAAGATTACTTTCATGGTATTTTCCACCTTTCTTTTTGCTTTTATTTTTTTAAGATTTTCTTTTTTTTATCAATTTTTCTTTTTTTGTTGGTATTTATTTTACTATATTATAGCGAAAAAAGCAAGTAAAACTTGCCTTTTTAAATGCTTATCGTGGATTATCTTTTTTTGTATTAATAAATATAATTCTAATAAAATAATACAAAGTCCACAAGAAGATAATAAAGAGACAAAATCATTGTCTCTTTATTTTACTATCTAAAACAGGGATTTTAAGGAACGTCCCCTAAATCCCTGTTTCTGAAAAGTATTCATTAATTCGATTGATTAGTTCTTGTTTGGTTTCTTCCATTGTCATTCCTTCTACTTGTGCACCAGCAAGAGTAATGTGTCCGGCCTCCACCTAGTTTTTCTAGAATTACTTGTACATTAATGTCACCAATGGAGCGTCCACTAATACATACTTTGTCTCCTAAATTTCCAATGACAAAAGAGGCTGTTATTTCACTGATGGTTAGTAACTCATCTGCTGCTTTGGCACAAAGGACATTGACGTCTTTTGTTTTTTCTTCGCAGATAGAGATGGCTATTGTGTTGTTTATAATTTCGGCTTTTCCTACAATTTCTGCTATTTTATTGAAGTTTTCTAGGTTGCTTTGGAACCATTTTTTTACACGTATAATGTCTACCCCACATTTTCTTAAGTAGGCTGCTGCTTCAAAGGTTCTTACTCCTGTTTTGAAGGTGAAGTTTTTGGTGTCCATCATAATTCCAGCATATAGGCTTTCTGCTTCTATGGTTTTTAGTTCTACTTTTTTGTCTACGTATTGAATTAGCTCGGTTACTAATTCTGCTGCTGAAGAGGCATAAACTTCTTGGAAAGTAAGGGTTGCTTTTTCAATAAAGTCTGCGCTTCTTCTGTGGTGGTCAATAATTACTATTTTTCCTACTTTGTTTACTAATTCTTCGCTTTCTACGTAGTTTAGTTTGTGGGTATCTACGATTACTAGTAAGGTGTCTTCTTCTACGTTTTCTAAGGCTACTTCTTTGTTGATTATGACGTCTTCGTATTCAGGGTCTTTTTCGATGCTTTTGTTGAAAGCTTCGATGGCTGCTGTTTTGTTGTCCATAACAATGTAGGCATTTTTTTCTAATGTTTTGGCAATTCTATAAACGCCTAAAGCTGCTCCTACAGCGTCCATGTCTGGATTGGAATGTCCCATTATCATAACTTTTTTGGCTTCTTTGATTAGGTTTTCTAAGGCTTGGGCTACAATTCTTGCTTTTACTTTGGTTCTTTTTTCTACTTCTTGCGCTCTTCCTCCAAAGAATTTGTATATTTCGTTTTCACGAATGACGGCTTGGTCTCCTCCTCGTCCTAATACGATGTCCATGGCAGCTTCTGCTGATTTGTATTTTTCTTTGTCTGTTACTCCTTCGTTAGATATGGCTATACTTAGTGTGAATTGTACTTTTTCTTTTAGGTTGATTTCTTTTATTTTGTCTAGGACACTGAATTTGTCGTCTTTTACCGTTTCTAAGTATCTTTGTTCAAAGAAATAGATGTATCTATCTTTTTCGGTTTTGATTAATACTCCTTTTGTTTGGTCGGTCCATTCGTAAATGTATTTGTCTATTTCGGCAATTACTTGTGGTTTTTCTTCTGTTTCTAATCTTTGCATGGTTTCTTCGTAGTTGTCTACCATGATGATTCCAACACATGATTTGGAGTCTTTGTATTCTTTTTGTAGTTTGATGTTTTCGGTATCGTCTATGAAGTATAGTGTTACCATGTATTCTGCTTTGTTTCTTTTGGATTTTACATATCTTCCTACGATTTTATATGTTTTTTTGTCTATTTCAATTTGTCTTAAGATGTCTTGGTTGTTGTTTTTTTCTCTTTTTAGTATTTCGTCTTTGATGTCTATGCTTAGGTCTTTTAAATAGGTTTTGATGTCAATGTTGGCAAATTCGGTTGCAAATCTTGAGCTTTTCCATACTATGTTTCCATCGGTTTCTAAGATGACTAGTGGAAATGGTGAGTTGATTAAGCTGGTTTTTGCTGCTGAGTCTACGGTTAGTGTTAGGTCTTGTAGGCTTTCTGTTATTTGACTTCTTCTTTTGTTGTTTGTGTAATAGCTATATATTACGATTAGCATGAAAATAAGGATACATGGTATTATCATATAAGTAGTTATAATACTGATGTATACTAGTAATATAAATATGATGGCTAGATATATTTTGGTTCTCGATACGATGGTATCTAAGACTTTTCTACTAGTTCTTTGCATTTATTTTCTCCTTCTATTTATTCTATTTTATTTTACTAGTAAATAGGCTATTTGTCAAGATTTTTGGATTTTTCTAATTTAAATTGTATGTGTTACAGCCACTAAAAAATAAATTGACTTCGTATATAAAGTTGACTTAATTCCTGTTTACTGATAAAATGCAAGTGAAAAAAATAGGCGTACTATTAATTTATCAAATAATAATACAAAAGAAAGCAGGGATTGAATGAAAAATATAACAAATGTAAGAGGTATTACTTTAATTGCTCTAGTGATAACAATTATAATTCTATTAATATTAGCAGGAATTTCAATTGCAACTTTAACAGGAGAAAATGGAATTTTAACTAAAGTTGAAAATGCGAAAAATCAAACAATTGAAGAAGAAGAAAAAGAACAAATTAAATTAGCTTATAATACAGTAATGGCTGATAAATTGCATAATGGACAGGAAACCATTGTTACACCAGAACTATTAAAAGAAGAGTTAGATAAGCAAAATGTTGAATCAACAACAGAAGCTAAAGATAATAATAGAATAAAAGTAACGTTTACTAAATCAGAAAATGTGTATATGGTAGATGGAAAAACAGGAAATATAACACAAAATGGTATTGAAAACAATACACCTAAAATTTCAATATCAGATGCTAAACTAACAGGTGAATTTGAAATAAAAACGCAAGTAGTAGATGAAAATAATAATACTTTTATCATTCCAGCAGGATTTAAAATAGCAACTGATTCCGCAGATACGATAGATGAAGGAATTGTGATTGAAGATAAAAACTACAATCAATTTGTATGGGTTTCAGTAGACCCAGTTAGTTTCGAAAGAACAACAGGATATTCTAATGGTAGTCCACAGTCTTATGACTTAACAAAATATACAGAGCCATTCATTAATGGATATAAAGAGGAAATAGCAGAAGAAAGTGCTATGAAGCAAAGTGTAAAAGATAATCATGGCTTTTATATGGGAAGATTTGAAACAGGAAAAGATGCTAAAGGAAATGTAGTAGTACAAAAAGAATCCCCTGTGTATAGCGATGTCCCATGGGGAAATAGTATGACAGATATAAGTCAAGGAGCTGTAAAATTATCAAAAGATTTTTCTACTAATAATAGCTACCAAGATGTAACAAGTACCTTATGTTACGGGATTCAATGGGATGCAGCATTAAAATTTATTGATACAGATTATGCTAAAGATAGTCGTAAACAAGGATGGTATCAAGACAACTATAATAGTCTTGATACAGGAAATAAAGTAGCCAATCCAAATAATCTAACAGGATTAGATTTAATTTATGGTGATAACCCTGATGTAATAGCTAATAAACAAAAAAATATCTATGATATGGCAGGGAATGTGTGGGAATGGACAATGGAGGCTTTCGACACGAATCGACGAGTACATCGTGGCGGTTTTTACGGTCATGATGGATTTAACGCACCGGCTTCTCGTCTTGCTTCCAGTCTTGCTGATTACCATCACTCAAATTTAGGCTTTCGTATTGCCTTGCACTTTTAATAAGTTTGTTCTCCAAAAACTCCAAACAAAAAAGACTGAAATGTCAGTCTTTTTTTGTTTTATTAGTTTTCTTCTTCACTGGTTGCAACTTCTGCTGTCTTTTCTGCTTCTACTGCTACTTCCGCATTTTCAGCCTCTTCTGGTTGTTCTTCGCTTTCGGTATTGATACGAATGTTTTGATATTTTTGCATACCAGTACCTGCTGGGATTAACTTACCAATAATAACATTTTCTTTTAATCCTACTAAGTCGTCTGTTTTTCCTTTTACTGCTGCTTCTGTTAAAACTCTTGTTGTTTCTTGGAAAGATGCTGCAGATAAGAAACTGTCTGTTGCTAAAGATGCTTTGGTAATTCCAAGTAGTACTCTTCTTCCTGTTGCTGGGCGTTTTCCTTCTTCTTTTACTTTGTTGTTTTTTTCTTCAAATTCATACATGTCAATTAAAGAACCTGGGAACATGTCGGTATCGGCATTGTCTTCTACTCTTACTTTTTTAAGCATTTGTCTTCCAATTACTTCGATGTGCTTATCATTGATATCAACACCTTGGTTTCTGTATACTTTTTGTACTTCTGAAATTAGGTATTCATATACTCCTTCTGGTCCTTTGATTTCTAGGATTTCACTTGGATTGATAGAACCTTCGATTAGTGGTTCTCCCGCTTCTACTAGGTCGCCATCTCTTACTTTCATTTTAGAACCAAATGGTATAGTATAAGACTTAGCATCATCTCCTGAGGTTACAACTACTTCTTTTTTCTTCTTGGTTTCTTTGATTTTTACTTTACCATCAATTTCTGTAATAATAGCTAATCCTTTTGGTTTTCTAGCCTCAAATAGCTCCTCAACTCTAGGAAGACCTTGTGTAATATCGGCAACACCAGCAACTCCGTCCAGAGTGAATGGTTCTCATGGTTAGCTGTGTACCAGGCTCTCCAATAGATTGTGCAGCAATGATACCAATAGCCTCACCAATAGATACTAAGTCACGTCTTGCTAAGCCCATACCATAGCATTTTTGACATACACCGTGTTTTGAACGACATCCAAGTACGGAACGTACTTTTAGTTTTTCAATTCCAGCATTTACAATTTCTTCTGCTATTTTTTCAGTAATCATGGTGTCTTTGTCAACAATCACTTTCTTGGTTTCTGGGTGAATAACATCTTCTACACTAAATCTTCCATGTAGTCTTTCTTGCATTTTTTCAATGATTTGGTTTCCATCTTTGATGTCATATACTACAATTCCGTCTTCTGTTCCACAATCAGCTTCTCTTACAATGATATCTTGTGATACGTCTACTAGTCTTCTGGTTAAGTATCCTGAGTCTGCTGTTCTTAATGCTGTATCAGATAGTCCTTTACGTGCACCATGGGCTGAAATGAAGTATTCTAGGGCATCTAATCCTTCTGCAAAGGATGATTTGATTGGAATTTCAACGGCTTTACCTGTTGTACTTGCCATTAATCCACGAATACCTGCAATTTGTCTTAATTGGTTCATGTTACCACGGGCTCCAGATTTAACCATCATGTAGATTGGGTTTAATTCGTCAAAGTTTTCTTCCATGGCAGAACTTACATGTTTTGTGGTGTCTTCCCATACATTGATAACAGCATTATATCTTTCTTCGTCTGTAATTAGTCCTCTTGCATATTGTTTACGAATGGTTTCTACACTTTTATCTGCTTCTTTTAATAAGCCTTTTTTCTTAGCTGGTACTTGTACGTCGTCCATAGAGAAGGTGATTCCTGCTAAGGTTGAATATTTGAATCCTAAGGCTTTGATGTAGTCAATTACTTCTGCTGATTTTGATAATCCATGGGTTCTGATTACGCTTTCTATTATGGTTCCCATTGATTTTTTCATAACTGGGAAATTAATTTCGTATTGGAATGGGTCTTTTTTTCTATCAATAAAGCCTAAGTCTTGTGGAATTCCTCTATTGAAGATAATTCTTCCAACACTGGTTTCGATTTTTTTGGTTTTAATTTCTTCTTTTATTTCTTTTTCTATTCTTACAAAGATTTTAGCGTGTATTCCTACTTCATGGTTTTCAAATGCCATGATGGCTTCGTCTGGGTCTTTGAAGTATTTTCCTTCTCCTTTTTCACCATCTAATACCATGGTTAGGTAATATGCTCCTAAAATCATGTCTAGTCTAGGTACAGCAACGGGTCTACCGTCTTGTGGTTTCAGCAAGTTGTTGGTTGATAACATTAAGTATCTTGATTCTGCTTGTGCTTCTGGTGATAATGGTAAGTGTACCGCCATTTGGTCACCGTCAAAGTCAGCGTTGAATGCCTCACATACTAGTGGGTGAAGCTTGATGGCTCTTCCTTCTACTAATACTGGCTCAAAACTTTGAATTCCTAGTCTATGTAGGGTCGGAGCACGGTTTAGCATAACGGGATGGTCTTTGATAACTTCTTCTAAGATTCCCCATACTTCTGGTCTTAATCTTTCTACCATTCTTTTTGCGTTTTTGATGTTTTGGGCAATTCCTCTTCCTACTAATTCTCTCATGACAAATGGCTTAAATAATTCTACTGCCATTTCTTTTGGAAGTCCACATTGGTATATGTTTAGTTCTGGCCCGACAACGATAACAGAACGTCCAGAATAGTCAACACGTTTTCCTAGTAGGTTTTGACGGAAACGTCCTTGTTTTCCTTTTAACATGTCTGATAAAGATTTTAATGGTCTGTTTCCTGCACCGAGTAACTGGTCTTCCTCTTCTTCCATTGTCAATTAGAGCATCTACTGATTCTTGTAACATTCTTTTTTCATTTCTTACAATGATTTCTGGTGCTCCTAATTCTAATAGTCTTTTTAAACGGTTGTTTCTGTTGATAACTCTTCTATATAAGTCGTTTAAGTCTGAGGTTGCAAATCTACCACCATCTAATTGTACCATTGGTCTTAGTTCTGGTGGAATGACTGGTACGACTTGCATTACCATCCATTCTGGTCTGTTTCCAGAAATTCTAAAGGCTTCTACAGTGTCTAATCTTTTGATTAGTTTAACCTTTTTTTGCTCACTAGCTGTTTCTAGTTCTTTTCTGATTTCAGCAGATAACACGTCTAAGTCTATTTCTTCTAATAATTCTTTTAAAGCTTCTGCTCCCATTTTTGCTTTAAAAGATCCTCTTCCATATTGTTCTTCTACTTCGTGGTATTCTTTTTCATTTAATACTTGACATTTTTCTAGGTTTGTTGTTCCTTTGTCAATTACCACATAAGATGCAAAATAAATGATTTTTTCTAGGTTTCTTGGTGAAATATCTAACATTAGAGCTATTCTACTTGGAATTCCTTTGAAGTACCAAATATGTGCTACTGGTGCAGCAAGCTCAATATGTCCCATTCTTTCACGTCTAACTTTTGATTTGGTTACTTCTACTCCGGCAACGGTCACATACAATTCCTTTGTATCTTACTCTTTTATATTTCCCACAGTGACATTCCCAGTCTTTGGTTGGTCCAAAGATTTTTTCACAAAATAGTCCATCTTTTTCTGGTTTTAAGGTTCTGTAGTTGATGGTTTCTGGCTTTTTTACTTCTCCTTTTGACCATTCTCTAACTTTTTCGTCAGATGCTACTCCTATTTTTAATTTATTAAAAATATCTAATTCGTCCACTCTTTTTCCTCCCATGATTTCTTTTTGGGTAATTTCAAAACAAATTTTAAAGTCTTTCCACTGCTCGAACAATTCCTTCTGGTCGCTTCTTATCTTTTTGAAATTTATTCAATTAATTTTTATAAACTATATTTGTTCTTCAATAAACTTTTTGATTACAGGTATGTCTTCTAATGCTGTATAGAATATCTTAGTTGAATCCATTTTTCCATAACCATGTGCAAATCGATTTCTCATACCTCTTATGGCATTCCAGTTTATTTGATTTTTAGTTTTTTCTAAATATTCTTCTGTCAAATGATTTGCTAACTCACCAATTTGAAATATTTTCATAGAAAGTGAGTCTTTATAGTCATTATCATTTTTAAATTCTTCTATATTATTTCCAAAGCGATGTATCGTTTTTTCAATTTCATTACAGTATTTTAACATATGCTTTAATATTGTGCTATCTCTATTATCCATATATTTCCACTCTTTCTTTTTTGATATTATCATAAAATTCTTGTTCCCATTCTTCCATATTTTCTTCTTCAAAACATTCTTCTTCTATTAAATCTACTTCTTTTTGTAATGCTTGTTTCAAAGCTTCTAAAATGGCACCTATGATTAACAAACTTCTTATATTTTTAGCTACTATAATAATATCAATATCACTATTTTCGTTGTAATCTCCTCTAGCATAAGAACCAAAAACATATGCTTTTTCAACACCATATTTTTTAAATATTGGTTTCGTTAGTTCCTTTATTTGATTAATAACCTCTTGTTTTTCTATATTATTTTCCATAGGCTTTTCTCCTAATTTTTATTTTTATAAAACGTTTTCTTTCTCTTGCCTATTCTTGTTAATCCCATAAAATGAAATTAATTAGGTATATTACTCGGTAATTCGGAAAAGAAAACCAGAGGTGTACCGTGTGTACATCGAGGATTTCTTTTTCGAATTAACGACGTAAGATGCCTGATTTAGTTCATTTTACTCTATTATATCTTCGTCATTATCAACATTATCATTTGCCAAATCATTATCAAAAAGTAATTCGTCATCTTCATCATTTAAACCTTCAAAAAACTCGTCACTATCCTCGTCAATTAAGTCTGTTGCTTCGTCACTTAATAACATGTCTTCTTCTAGTTCTTCTCCATAGCCTTCTAAGTCACCGTCTTCAATTATTTCGTCTTCTGATAGTAGTTTCTTTTCTTTTTCAGGGTCGTATTCAATACCTTCTTCGATGTTTTCTTTTAGTTCAAGTTCTTGGTTGTCTTCTGAATATAGACGAACGTCTAGTCCTAAGGATTGTAGTTCTTTTACAAGAACTTTGAAGCTTTCTGGAACGCCTGGTTCTGGAACATTTTCTCCTTTTACGATTGCTTCATAGGTTTTTACTCTTCCGACGATGTCGTCTGATTTTATGGTTAGCATTTCTTGTAAGGTATAAGATGCACCATATGCCTCTAATGCCCAAACTTCCATCTCTCCAAAACGTTGTCCACCAAATTGCGCTTTACCTCCTAAAGGTTGTTGTGTTACTAATGAATATGGTCCTGTTGAACGTGCATGGATTTTGTCGTCTACTAAGTGGTGAAGTTTTAACATGTACATAACACCAACTGTGATTGGCTTGTCAAATGGATCTCCAGTTCTTCCATCATATAGAACGGTTTTTCCATCTTTGCTCATGCCTGCTTCTTCTAATAATTTTTCTACGTCGTCTTGGGTTGCTCCGTCAAATACTGGTGTTGCTATTTTCCATCCTAGTGCTTTGGCGGCTCCTCCTAAGTGGACTTCTAAAACTTGACCTAAGTTCATACGTGATGGCACACCAAGTGGGTTTAATAGAATGTCGATTGGGGTTCCATCTGGCATGAATGGCATGTCTTCTTCTGGTAATACTCTTGAGATAACACCTTTGTTACCATGACGCCCTGCCATTTTATCTCCTACTGAGATTTTTCTTTTTGTAGCTATGTAACATCTAATGATTTGGTTGACTCCTGGTCCTAATTCGTCAGAGTTGTCTCTGGTAAAGATTTTAACATCTACGATGGTTCCTGCTTCTCCATGTGGTACTCTTAATGATGTGTCTCTTACTTCTCTTGCTTTTTCTCCAAAGATAGCTCTAAGTAATCTTTCTTCTGCTGTTAGTTCGGTTTCTCCTTTTGGTGTAACTTTTCCAACTAGGATGTCTCCTGGTCTTACTTCTGCACCAATTCTGATAATTCCGTTTTCGTCTAAGTCTTTTAGTGAGTCGTCACCAATGTTTGGAATGTCTCGTGTGATTTCTTCGGCTCCTAGTTTGGTGTCACGACATTCACAGTCATATTCTTCGATGTGAATCGATGTGAATACATCTTCTTTTACTAGTTTTTCATTGATTAGAATAGCGTCCTCGTAGTTGTATCCTTCCCATGTTGAAAAGGCTACTAATACGTTTTTACCAAGTGCCATTTCTCCTTTTGATGTTGATGGACCATCTGCTATAGCATCACCTTTTTTAACTTTTTCTCCTACTTTAACGATTGGTTTTTGGTTAATACAGGTTCCTCCGTTGGTTCTTTTGAATTTACGAAGTTTATGGGTGATGGTTTTTTTGTTGTCATATTTTACGGTTATGCTATCTCCTGTTACTTTTTCAATGATACCATCTTCTTCTGCTAATACTAGAATTCCAGAGTCTTTGGCTGCTCTGTATTCTATTCCTGTTCCTACGATTGGACTTTCTGTAATCATTAGCGGAACTGCTTGACGTTGCATGTTGGCTCCCATTAGGGCTCTTTTTGCGTCGTCATGCTCTAAGAATGGTATCATGGCTGCTGCAATGGATACTAATTGTTTTGGGGATACGTCAACATATTGTACTTTGTCACGGTCTACTTCGATTACTTCGTTTTTAAATCTAACTCTGATTCTTTCGTCTACAAATTTTCCGTTTTTGTCAACTGGCTCAGAGGCTTGGGCAATGATGTAGTTGTCTTCTACGTCTGCACTCATATATTCTACGATGTCTGTTAATTTATGGGTTTCAGGGTCTACTTTACGATATGGTGTTTCGATAAATCCGTATTCATTGATGCTAGCAAAGGATGAAAGTGCTGAGATTAGTCCTATGTTTGGTCCTTCTGGTGATTCGATTGGACATAGTCTACCATAGTGGGTGTAGTGAACGTCACGTACTTCAAATCCTGCTCTTTCTCTTGTTAGTCCTCCTGGTCCTAAGGCTGATATTCTTCTTTTATGGGTTAGCTCAGATAGTGGGTTGGTTTGATCCATGAATTGTGATAATTGTGAGCTTCCAAAGAATTCACGAATGGCTGATGTGATTGGTTTGGTGTTGATTAGGGTTTGTGGTGTTACGACGTCTAGGTCTTGAATTGTCATTCTTTCACGTACTACTCTTTCTAATCTGGTTAGTCCGATTCTAAATTGGTTTTGTAGTAGTTCTCCAACTTGACGGATTCTACGGTTTGCTAAGTGGTCAATGTCGTCTGGTTTTCCAAGTCCATGTGATAGGTTTAGTAGATAGTTTATGGATGCTATCATGTCTTCTGTTGTGATGTGTTTTGCTACTAATTCATTTTGTCTTTCTTCGATTATTTTTACTAAGTCTTTTTCGTCGGTGTTGTCTATGATGTTTTTTAAGATGTTGTAGTTTACTAGTTCTTTAAAGTGTAGCTTGCTTAAATCAACGTTTGGTAGTATTTTGTGGATGTTTACGGTTGCATTTCCTATGATTCTTACTTCTCTTTCTCCTACCATGACATCAACGACGTTAATTCCTGCGTTTTGGATGTTTTCGGCTATTTCTTCTTCTATGATTTCTCCTGCTTGTACAAAGACTTCTCCTGTTTCGCTGTCTATGATGTCTTTTGCTGCTATTTTGTCTTTAATTCTTCCAGCTAATCCTAGCTTTTGGTTGAATTTGTATCTTCCTACTTTGTTTAGGTCATATCTTTTGTTGTCAAAGAATAGTCCATTAAATAGGTTTCTTGCTGCATCTACGGTTGGAAGTTCTCCTGGTCTTAATTTTTTGTAGATTTCGATTAAGGCTTCTTCTTGGTCTTTTACGGTGTCTTTTGCTAGTGTTGCTGTTATCATTTCTTCGTCTCCAAATAGTTCTCTTATTTGGTCGTTTGTGATGACTCCAATGGCTCTTAATAGTGTGGTTACTGGTACTTTTCTGGTTCTGTCAACACGTACGTAGAAGATGTCGTTTCCATCGGTTTCGTATTCCAACCATGCACCACGAAGTGGCATTACGGTTGAATTGTAAGTTCTTTTTCCTGTTTTTGTGTCAAATTCTTCTCCATAGTAACATCCGAGGAGATCTTACTAATTGGCTGACTACAACTCTTTCTGCCCCATTGATGACAAAGGTTCCACTGTTGGTCATTAATGGGAAGTCTCCTAAGTAGATTTCTTGCTCTTTGATTTCTCCGGTTTCACGGTTGATTAGTCTTACTTTTACGTGTAGTCGGCTTGAGTATGTTGCGTCTCTTTCTTTGGCTTCTTCTACTGAGTATTTGGTTTTGTCTTCCATGTAATAGTCGAAAAATTCAAGAACTAAGTTTCCTGAGTAGTCTTCAATTGGTGAGATATCTTTTAATACTTCTCCTAATCCTTCTTCTACAAACCAGTCGTAGGAGTCTTTTTGTACTTTGATTAGATTGGGCATTTCGATATAATCGCCAACTTTTGCAAAATCTTTACGAGAGGCTTTCTCGTAATTTAATTCTTTGATTTTCAAAAAAATCACTCCTTAAAGTTTTGATTTAAGCAGAAATAAATTTTTATTTTTGAATTAAAAAAAGTCCTTCTCTTACCTCGAAGTGCTTGTCTTCGGTCTTGCGATTTGCCTGCTTTTTCAATTCGCTTTTCCTTAGAGTACTTCAGGGGTTTGATTCCTCTTTTTTTAATTTTTAACGGTTTTAGAATAAAATGGAATTTTATTGTACCACATTTTTCTTACGGATGTCAAGGTTTTGGCGAAATTTTTATTAATTTCTTTTTTAAAAATTTAACTAAAAAATGTCGCTTGTAAGCGACATTTTTTATATTTTGTAGTGTAGTATCCCCTCTTACGTCCCCACTTAAACCCGGAACCAGTGGGGCAGTGAGGCAGTGTCCCCATTTAAACCCGGAACCAGTGGGGACATTGTGGACATTATTGAAATACAGCTCCTATTGCTCCAAATACTCCTGCTGATGCTAATCCCATGATAATACCTGCCAAGATAACACCAGCTGTTACAGCAAGTGTACTTTTTTTGAAGTCCATATCTAAAAGACTTGCCGCTAATGTTCCAGTCCAAGCTCCTGTTCCTGGTAAAGGTATTCCTACAAATAGAAATAATGCTACATATAGTCCTTTTCCTGCTTTTTCTTGTAGTTTTTTTCCGCCCTTTTCTCCTTTTTCTAGGCAGAAACTAAAGAATTTTCCAATTATTTTTTTATCAGCTCCCCATTCTAAGGTTTTTCTAGCAAAAAAGAATATGATGGGTACTGGTAACATATTCCCTATGATACAGGTTATATATAAAGGAATAATCGGTAGTGCTTCTCCCCATAATCCGCTTAATCCAACTGGTACAGCTCCTCTTAATTCAATTAATGGTATCATGGATATGATAAATACTAATAAATATTTTTTTATCATGTTTTTTCTCCTTTATTATTTTATTGTTCTAGTTCTCTAATTTTGGACTTTTCTGTACTTTTTTAATTGTCATCTTATAATCAATGTAATCTTCTACTAGGATTCTAATTACTGCAATTACTGGTACTGCTAAGAACATTCCTAAAATACCAAAGTAAGCTCCTCCTACGGTTATAGCAAAGATTACTAGCAAAGGACTGATTTTTAGTGATTGTCCTATAATTTTTGGATTGATAATGTTGGCATCTATTTGTTGTAATATGATAACTACAATTAGCATCCAAATGGCTTGTGAAAAGCCCCCCGTAATTAATGTTATAATAGCTGAGATTCCTACAGCAATAATAGCTCCTATATATGGTATCATATTGAATAATCCAATTAAGAATCCTAATAATGGTGCATATTTAATGCCCATAATGCTCATAGCTATGGTTACTAAAATTCCTACAATGATGGCATCTAAAAATTGGCTGGCTATGAATTTGAAGAATATTTCGTTGGAATTATTAAAGTATTTGTCCAAATTTTTGTAAGTTTTTTCTTTAAAAGTCGCTTCTGCCAATCGTTTGATAGAATTTAGTATTTCTACTCTTTCGGCTAGGATATAAACTGACACAATCACAGCAACTACGACATCAAATAAGCCTGTTACCGCATCAATTGCACTTACTACATAGGCCAATATCTTTTCTAATTGGAAGTATTGCTTAATATCTAAATTTTGTATGTTTCCAATCGCATCATTTACCACATCACTTTTCAAAATGTTATCTTCTGGCAAGCTATTGTATTTATCAATTGCGATTTCATAATAGTTTTGTATATTATTAATTAAATCTTCTACACTTTCAAAAACAACGGGTAAAATAAAGTTGATTAGTATAATTAGTAACAATAAAATAATTAAATATACTGTTAAAATTCCTAATGGCCTTGCTTTTTTAGCTACCCACTTTAGTTTTGACTTTTGATAAGCTTTTTCAATCTTTTTACATGGTATATATAATAAGTAACTAATAAAAATACCTGCTAAAAATGGAGTGATAATATCAAAAAATTTAGCAATTACTCCCATTACATCTCCAAAGTTATCTAAAGCTTTATATACTACAATAATAGCTACTCCTAATATAAACCAATATAGCCATTTTTTTCCATGGTTTTTAATTTCGTTCATTCTTGGCATTCCTTCTTTCTTTTTCGAGTTTGGTTGGTGCAATGGCAAGTTTGGGACAGGCACTAACTGACCATTTATGGCAAGTTTGGGACAGGTTACTTTACTCGCTGTCAATTTCTAGTCCTACTGGACAGTGGTCACTCCCCATGATTTCTGGATAGATGCTTGCTTCCTTTATTTTTGCTTTTATATCGTTGGATACGATAAAGTAGTCAATTCTCCATCCTACGTTTTTTTCTCTTGCTCTTCCCATATAAGACCACCAACTGTAAGCTTCTTGTTTTTCAGGATAAAGGGCTCGAAAGGTGTCGGTAAAGCCTACTTTTAATAGTTCTGTCATTTTGGCTCTTTCTTCGTCGGTAAAGCCTGCGTTTCCTCGATTACTTTTTGGGTTTTTTAGGTCGATTTCTTGGTGGGCTACATTTAAGTCTCCACACATTATGACTGGCTTGGTTGTGTTTAATTTTAATAGATATTTTCTGATTTCATCTTCCCATATTTGCCTATATTCTAGTCTTTCTAATCCTCTTTTTGAGTTCGGCGTATAGTTGTTTACTAAGTAAAAGTCTTGAAATTCTAAGGTGATGATTCTTCCTTCTTTGTCATGCTCCGTAATTCCGATTCCATAGGTTACTGCTAGTGGCTTTTCTTTAGTAAATATGGCTGTTCCTGAGTATCCTTTTTTTTCGGCACTGTTCCAATAACTATGGTATTCTTCAAATTTTAAGTCGATTTGTTCTGGTTGGCATTTGGTTTCTTGGATGCAGAATATGTCTGCTTGTATTTGCTCGAAGAATTCTTTGAAACCTTTATTGACACAGGCACGTATTCCATTTACATTCCACGAGATTAGTTTCATGTTTGTTTCCTTCTTTCGCTATATTTAAGTTTTTTACTAAATTTCTAAAAATGTGAGATTAATTTTATGATGAATTTTCTTTAAAAATCATGGCTCTATTTTACTATAAATCAAAAAAAATAGCAAGTTCCTTTGCCTCTTTGCTATTTTCAATGTGCAATTGGGGACGTTTCTTTTTTCACATTTAACTAATGTGAAAAAAGAAACGTCCCCAATTGCACATTTTTTTAGTTAATGATACTTACTGGTAGGTATCTAACTCCCCAACGTAAAGCTTCTGCATGTGAGCTTACATAGATGTCTATTCTATTTCCGCTGATGGCTCCTCCTCTATCTTCTACTACATAGGTGTTTCCTCCTATGTTTAGTTTGGTTCCAAATGCGAATTTTCCTGAGGCTGCTACGGTTCTTCCTGCTGTTGCTGTGGTTCCTGATGCGGTTCTTCCGTTTGTTTTTCCACAACATTTTGCACAAGAACAATAGGCTGTTACTTTATAGGTTGCTCCTCCTGCTGATGTTGCAGTGCTTGCTGTTCTTGGTAAAGATGATGCTCTTGAGCTTGCTACTGTTTTTTGTACTTGTACGATTTTGCTTACTGGCTCTTTTATTACTACTTCTGTTAATAATGTTTTTTCGATTTCGTTTTCGTTTTGGTATTTTACTTTGTATGTCATTTCTTTTAGCCCATCTTTCCCTTGTTGTAGAACTTTGTTGTTGGTGTCACTAGAATCTTCTGCTACGTTTTTGGTTATGGTTTCATAGGGGATGGTTACTTGCTCTACGACGATTTTTTCTGTGATGGGTGCATAGTTTTCTAGTAATTGGTCTAATGATGTTTGTACTCCTTCTTGTGATATTTTTGCAATTTGGATTTCTTTATAAGATTTGTCTGTGATTTTTATGCTTTCTCCTGCTGTAATTTCACTTTCTAAATCTGGTATGGTTTTTTGGTTTTCTTGCAATATGATGTTGTTTTCTTCTAATATTTCGGCAACTTTGGTTTTGGATGTAAGCGCCGTCATTTCATATCCATTTTGAAGTATTATTTTAATGTCGTTTAAGTTGGTGTTGACTGCCATTACTCCTATTCCTGAAATTAGAATTAGTATGATGCTAATGGCTATTATCTTCATAATAGATAATGATGCTTTTTCTTCTTTTTTCATAGATTTTTATTCCTCCTTTTGGAAACAGCTTTAGTATATCATTCTTATTTTGGTTTGTCAAATTTTGGTTTTTTGTTGTATTTTTAGGTCATTTTGTCCATTTTTTATTTTCTTGCTTATTATAGTATATGTGTTTTTTTCTAAAGTATTACTACGTTTTGTTAGGATTGTATTATTTTTTAATTTTTTTTATTTTTTTCCTAAAAATTATTATAACATTTTCGTATTTTGGTTGTATAATTTTTTTTAATATGTTATGATAAGTTTGTATATAATAATAGAAACAAAATGTGAGGAGGATTTGATTATGGTAGGTTATATTATTTTAGCAATTGTTGTTGTCGTTGTTCTTGCTATTATTGGCATGTATAACGGATTGGTTCAATCTAAAGTAAAAGTGGATAACGCTTGGAGTCAAATTGATGTACAATTGCAAAGAAGATTTGATTTGATACCAAATTTTGTAGAAACTGTTAAGGGGTATATGTCACACGAAAAAGAAACCTTTGAAAAAATTGCTGCTCTTAGAACTTCTTGGGCTAATAGTGGTAGTGTTTCTGAAAAGGCTGATTTGGACAATCAATTGTCAACTAGCCTAAAAACCATTATGGCTGTTGCTGAAAATTATCCCGAGTTGAAGGCAAATCAAAATTTTGCAGATTTGAGTGAAGAATTAAGAAATACAGAAAATAAAATATCTTTTTCTAGACAATTTTATAATGATACGGTAACTATGTATAATACTAAGTTACAAGTATTTCCTTCTAACATCATTGCTGGTATGTTCAATTTTAAGCCTAGCGATTTATTCAAAGCAGAAAGCGATGAGGCTAGAAAAAATGTTAAAGTTGATTTTGGTTCAAATTCATAAAATTAATGGGAGGCTGGAGGTTGCTAAAGAATTTTCCAGTCTTTTGTTTTATTTAAAATTGTCCTTTAGAATAATATTGTGACAAATTTTAATTTTTTAATATAGAAAGGAGTTGTAAAAATGTTTGAAAATGTTAAGAAAAATAAATTAGAATCTGGTGTAATTGTGGCAATTTTCATTGTTGTTATTACTTTGATTGTTTATTATATTTGTTATGCTTTTCGCTTGGGACCTTTTTCGATTGTGTTTGCTCTTGTTTTTTCTATTTTATCTGCTTGGGGCTCTTACTATTATAGCGATAAAATTGTTTTGTCATTAAATCATGCCAGACCTGCAACAAAAGAGGAAGATTTGAAAATTGTAAATATTTTAGATGGTTTGATGGTTACTTCTGGTTTATCTGTAAAACCTAGATTGTATGTAACCCAGGATCCTCAACCAAATGCTTTTGCTACTCGGAAGAAATCCAGAAAATGCTGTTATTTGTGTTACCACTGGTTTGTTAGATAAGTTAGAGTATTACGAGTTAGAGGGCGTTATTGCTCATGAGTTAAGTCATATTAAAAATTATGATATTCGTCTTAGTTGTATTGTTTCGGTTATGGTTGGTTTTATTGTTATGCTAGCTGATATGTTTTCTCGTGCTTTATTCTGGGGTGGCTTGGATAGAGATAGGGATAGCAATAGCAAGGGTAATGGTATTTTAATGATAATTGGCTTGATTTTTTTGATTTTGTCTCCTATTTTTGGCTCCTTGATGCAATTGGCTCTTTCTAGGAAACGTGAGTTTTTGGCTGATAGTACCGCTATCGAGTTTACTCGTAATCCAGATGGTTTGATTTCTGCTCTTCAAAAGCTAGATGCCGATGATAACCAGCTTGCTACAGCTAATAGCGCTACTGCCAATATGTATATTGTCAATCCTTTTAAGAAAAATACGAAGGAAGGTAAGAAAAAGTCTTCTAGCTTATGGTCTACTCACCCTAGTATTGAGGATAGAATAGATGCTTTGCGAAATTTGAAGTAAAAAAAGCTATTTTATATTAAATAGCTTTTTTGCATTTTGATATGTTATACTTGCGACATCCTCTATTTCCATTCCCTTTACCTCGGCTATCTTTTGAGCTATATATTTAACGTTTCTCGGTTCATTTCTTCTTCCCCTTAAAGGTTCTGGGGATAGATAGGGACTATCTGTTTCAATTAACATTTTTTCATTTGGTACCATTTTTATGATTTCTTCTGCATTTTTGGAATTTTTAAAAGTTATTGGTCCCGCAAAAGAGATATAGAATTCTAATTTCAGGGCTTCTTTTACTAATTCACGGTTTAAGGGACAACAATGAAATACGCCCTTTTTTATTACTTGGTTTTCTTTTAAAATTTGCAAAGTATCCATAACAGCTTCTCTTGTATGAATTACAATTGGTAAATTTAATTGATTGGCTATCTCAATTTGCTTTTGAAAGGCTACTTTTTGTAACTCCTTATTTTCCTCATTCCAATAATAATCTAATCCAATTTCACCAATGGCAACTGTTTTTTGATTAGAAGTTGCCATTTGCTTGATTTGCTCTAACATTATCCACAATTCTTCTTCTGTTTGTGGAATATCATTGGGAGAAATGCCCGCTGTTGTGTAAATAAAATCATATTTTTGGGATAATTCTTTTCCTTTTTTTGAACCTTCCAAACTGTAACCTGCAGATATTAACTTAGTTACCCCTTCTTGTTTGATTTGTTCTATTAAAGTTTCTCTATCTTCCTTAAATTTTTCGTCGTCTAAATGTGCATGACTATCAAATAATTCCATTTTTATTGGCTCCTTTGCTTGGGTTTCTTTTTTACCTTCGAAATTGCCAAAAAGGTCTGTCCCTATTGGCAAAATTGTCAAAAGGGAAAGACCTTTTTGGCAAAATTATTTTTTTAATAGGGTTACATTGGCTACTGCGTATTCCTTGCAATGAGAAATGCTTAAGTCAATGTCTTCTATGTTTTCTAGTTGTATGCCTATTAGTTTTAGTTTTGGTCTTCCTTGTTCATTGTTTGTTATTTCAATGCTTTTCCAGCCGATTTCGTATTTGTTTTCTAATTGCTCAGAAATCGCTTTAAATGCTGCTTCTTTTGCTGCAAATCGAGCTGCATAATGTTGATATTTTTGCATTTTTTTACTTTCACAGTAGTCTATTTCTTTTGGTGTGTATACTTTTTCAATGAATGCTTTTCCTGTGTTTTCGTCTTCTATACTTTTTTTGATTCGTTCTATTTCTATTATGTCTGTTCCGCAACAAATTTTCATTTTGCTTTCCTCTTTTCTTTTTAGCATTGTGTTTGATGTCCCCATTTAAACCCGGAACCAGTGGGGACACATGTTTCTAATTTTTAGTTAAAAGTACCAAATTTAGTAGGTTCATTAAAAGTGATATTCCTAATACAATTGCTAATATGATTGTGGTTTTTCTTTCTTTTTCAAAGTTTAGTTCTTTGTAAAGAACGTCATATTTGTCTTTTACTTCATGATATAATTGTTCTAAGTCAAGTACTTCTTGTAGTTTGTCGTTTAAAAGTGTTCCTGTTTCGTCTTCTGTAATTTCTTGCATCCATATATTTTTGGTGAATTCTATGAATTTTTTTCTTGCTTTTTTGTTTTGTTTACTATTTTTTAATTCTAATGTGATTTTTTTTAGGTATATTTTTTTATACTGGTTTAAGATATAGGTATAAAAATATTGGTTTTCATATTCTTCTGGTAATATGGTGTAATTGTTCATGTCTATACTAGAAGAAAGTAAAGTCATTGCTTGCTTGGTTAATCCAAGCTTGGCATATTTCCATTTCGAAAAGATTTCTATTTTTTCGTATTCATAGTCTCTGGTATTGTCTGCTGGTAAGATATTGGCGTATTTGATAAATTGGTATTTGATTTCATTGAAACTATTGGTGTCATTCCAAGCATCTTGACCTATGCAAGCATAAGAATAGGTTAGAAATCTTTCGGTATCTATGTTTAGTCTTGCCGCTTCTGTATTTTGTCCTGTTATTTGATGGATAAATTCTTGAAATGTTTTTGTGTTAGCAAAACTATCTGTTTGAATTCGTATGTTATCATAGTTTTCTAAGGCTGTTCCTTCGCTACTAATATCTCTAAATTTGTAATTAAAGTTTAAAATGTTTCTAAATTCGGTATATTCTTCTACGTTTGTTTTTATTGCTAAAAAGCTGATTCCTGTAGCAAAACATATGATTTCTATTTTTTGAATATTGAAAAATATCCCATTGCTTTTTTCTATTTTTCCCTGAATGTCTTTTTTTAATGTGTATTCGAATATGTTACATGGATTTTTGGCAAGTAAGGCTGCTCTTGTTTCAATTGGAAGCTCTTCTAATTTTTTTACTTTGTTTGCACTATAACTAAAGCTGGAAAATAGAAATTCTCTTATTTTTGGTAAGAAGTATTTGTATTGCTTTAGGTCTTTTTCTTTTTGGAAGATTTTTAAATTGCAGTTTTTGTCTTTTAGCATTTTTAACAGATATTTTTGGTATTTTCCGTTCTCTAATAATAAATGGATGGATAAAGTAGGTGTATTGGTAATTTGTCTTTAGTTCCATTGGTTTTCCTTTCTTGGTGCAATTGGGGACGTTTCTTTTTGCACCTTTTATTCCTATAAAAATAATACATATCAACCAATCATAAATTTATAAAATTGAAGATGTTTCTTTACTTGCATTAGAAATGTGCAAAAAGAAACGTCCCCAATTTCACATTTGGTTGTAATAGTTCATGTTGATGTCTTTTCCTAGGTGCCATCTGCCGATAAAGTCTATTTTTAGGTATTCGTCTAGGTTGTAGGTTGGTTCTTGTATGATTTCCCCTTTGTTGTTGATTACTCCCCATTTTCCGTCTTTTTTGATTCCTGCATAACCGTAGGTGTTTTGCTCGGTTACGTCGTCATATTGATAGTCTACTATTACTTTTTGGTCTTTGTCGATAAAGCCATATTTTCCGTCTTTTTTGCTTTTGAATAGGTTACGACTGGTTTGGATTTCTTGTATGGTTTTTTCTTCGAATTTGAAGTTGTAGTATTTGTTGTCTTCTCCTTGTTTTAGTTCTAGGTATCCTTTTTCGTCGTCTATGTCTAATAATATTCCTGTTTGACGGATTTGAAAGGTGCTGTCTATTATGTCATTTGTGTAGTCTTCTTTTTCTGCTATGTATAGGTCTGCTTTTTCTTGATAGTTGATTGCTTGGTAGGTTGGTTCTATTTTGGTTTGCTTGCTTAGGTCTATGATGCCATATTTTCCGTTTTGCTTGGCGATTAAGATGCCTGTTTTGGCTTCTTTTAGTTCTTCGTATTCTGGTGGAATGGTTATTTCTCCTGTTATTTTCATGATTCCATATTTTCCACCTTGTGTGTAAATGATTCCGTTGTCTGTATTTTTTAGGATTTCTTTGATTTCGTCATATCCTGAGAGGGTTGCTACTTCACTTCCGTCTTTTTTGGTTAGTGTTTGTTTTCCTGCTTGTTTTACTACATACATGTCGTTTCCATGGATTTTTGTGATTTCGTCATATTTTGCTTCTAATATGGTTTTGCCTAAATTATCTACTATTCCATATTTTTCATTTTCTGCTTTTACGATGAATCCTTCTTTACTGTCTTTTCCTAATGCTAGGATTTCTAGGTATTGTGTTGGTATGATTTCTTTTCCTTCTTGATTAACAATTCCTACTTTTCCTTCTTTTGTGGTTTGTAGTGTGTTTTTGATTTCTTCTACTGCTGTTATTTCGTCATATTGGTATGGTGTTAGTTCTTTTCCGTGTTAGGTTGATTAGACCATATTTTCCGTCTTTTTTTACTTTTAATACGTCTTCATACCATATGTTGTTGTTTTTGTCTTTGTTGGAAATGGCTTCGATTTGCTCATATCCGTGTTAATATTTCTTCGTTTTTGCTGTTTAGCGCTTTGGTTTTGTATTCTCCTGTTTGATAGTTTACATCATATATGCATAAAAATACGTCTTTTTTGCTGTTTGGAATGGTTATCATTTCTTCGTAACTTGGGTCTATTATGGTGTTTCCGTCTGAATCGATAACGCCCCATTTGTTGTCTTTGAAGGATACAAAATAGTCTGCACTTGTTATTTTTCCTTGTTCTTTGTCTTTGGTTAGGGTTCCTGTCATTAGGATAATAGACATGATGATTACGATAAAGGCTAGTATTACGGCAAATACTTTTTTTAGGTTTAGTTTTGGTTCTTCATATCTTTTTTGCTGATTCATTTTTACTATCATTCCTTCCTTAGAATTGCACAAATTTGGTTGGAGATACTTTAATTTTTTTAAGTTTCTCCTCCTTTTTGTCTTTTATACTATATCATATTTTGGCTTTGGTTTCAATAAAATTTGACAAAATGTGAAATTTGCTTCTATTACGTAAATGTGTTATAATAATATTGACACTTGTTGACTGTATTCATTTGTGACTTCCCTTAATTGGAAGTTACCGGCATGGAGGTAAAAAACATGCAAAGTTTCTATTGTAAAAAATGCAAGAAAGATTTTAACCTTTTTGTAATGCCCTCTCTCAGAAGTGGGCACTACCTTGCAACATGTCCTGTCTGTGGTTCTAGAAAGATTCTGGATACGGACACAGCTATATCGACAGCTAATGATATGGTAGGACTGTTTTATCCGCCCTACTGGAATGACTTCATGGAAAAAATAAACCAGTTAGGAGATTAGTCTCCTACTGGCTTATTTTTTATATTTTTTATTTCTTCTTTGGTACTATAAAAGTGTAATAATTAAGTATTGATTATTATACTTCTTTTA
>CAOKJE010000022.1 GCA_948468505.1 uncultured Clostridium sp.
ATTTTTTATTTTATCACGGAAGGATTTATTTACACAACTTTTTCTATACTCTCGCAAATTTTAGAAAATCTTAGGCATCCTTCTATTTATACAAATAATTTTGTGGATTCACATGTTCCCCATCAACCCTTACCTCAAAATGCAAATGAGGACCAGTTGAATTACCAGTAGAGCCAACTGCTGCAATCACATCTCCAGCTTGCACCTGCTGACCTTCTGACACATACATTTTACTAGTATGAGCATACCATGTTTCCAATCCATTTCCATGATCTACCTTTACTACATTACCATAAGAACCTTTATAATCGGCATACGTAACCGTTCCAGAAGCAACCACTTTAATTGGTGTTCCACTTGCTGTTGCAATATCTAACCCTGTATGATTACTACTTCTAATTCTGCTACTTACCCCATATCTTGAAGTTATTGTACCTGTTATTGGCACATAAGCTAATTTTATGCCATTAATTTCTGGCATACTATTAATTCTTTCTTCTTCTGCTTCTTGTATTTTTATTTCTTCTATTTTTTTCGTTATCTTTTCTTGAATTTCATTTTTAGCAACCTCTAACTCAGTTGTCTTTACCTCTTCTTTCTTTTCCGTATATTTTTCTATAATGCTTAAATCTAATTCTTCTTTCGTTTCTGCTTTTATAGTATTAACTAACTCCTCTGCTTCTTCTATCGTATCTACTGCATCAACAGCTTGATTATCTAGTGCTAATTCATAATATTTGTAGGTAATAGTTGTTTCTTGCTTAACAACTTCTATCATTTGGTCTGCCACTATTTCGTCTTCTTTTGCTATACTTTTTGTATCAACAAAGGTTAAGACATATTCTGGTTCTGCCATTATTGCAATAGTATCTACATTTTTTTCTTCTTCTTCTAAAATACTTGTTTTCACTTTTTCTTCTAAAGCTTCTTTATTTGGTACATAGCCTAATTCTATTCCAGAAATGCTTACTTTGTACATAGGCTTACTTTTTATTGATAATAAGCCTACAATTAAACTAGCAGACAAAATAATAACATTAACATATTTTATTTTTCTTCTTATTTTATCGTTTAACTTTCTGTTAAAAATAAGCTCCACTCTCCCTTTTATGTTATTTTGAAAATTATAACAAACTCTATTATACTACATATTGTTTCCAAAATCAAATTATGTATACTATTTTTGTTCCAATTTGACCAATTTATCGCAAATTTATTAGTAATTTTATACAATTTATATATATTTTCCTTTCATTTCCTTTATTTTCCTTGTTTTTTCTCCTCTTTTCTATGTAAATTCATTTTATATCCATAATATTATATGATTTTCCACTACTTTTCATGCCAATTCTTAAGATTTTTAATTATTTTTTTACGCATACATTTCATATGCACTTTATAGTTTCTGTAAATTTAAACTATAAAATGCTATTATTTTGTTGGAGAAAAAAAGGAAAGGGTTGAGATTAAAAATGGCATTAGATTATTCAGTAATAGGACAAAGAATTAAACAAGCAAGATTAGCAAAAAACTTAACACAAGAAGATTTAGCAGAACAAATTGATATCTCTGTTGCTTTTTTAAGTAGAGTAGAAAGAGGAAATTCACATATCAATTTAAAAAGATTAAATCAATTATGTGGCTTATTAGATGTAACAGAAGGTTACGTTTTAAATGGGGCAGCAAGCAATTCTAAAAACTACTTAAACAAAGAATTTGCAGAATTATTTAAAAGTTGCTCACCAGATAAACAAAAATTAATCTATAATGTAGCTAAAGCAATTGTTGAAACTGATTTAGATGCATAATCAATTTTTTAAAGTTAGAAAAACCAGTATTTTTAAAATATTGGTTTTTTGTTGTTTTTGCAACAGTTTATTTTTAAAATTTTCTATATATTTAACTTCTAAAAAGTTGCTAATAATTTTTTGATATGTTATGATAATATCTGTTAAAAATGTTAATAATATAAAATAATATCAAGGAGGTAAATTATGAAATTTGAACAATGGAATGGATTTAATAAAGGAGACTGGCAAAACGAAATTAATGTAAGTGACTTCATTCAAAAAAATTATTGCCCCTATGAAGGAGACGAAACTTTTTTAAGTGATGCCACCGAAAAAACCAAAAAACTATGGAACGAAGTATTAGAATTATACAAAAAAGAGCATGACAGCAATGGTAGTGTTTTAGACATCGATACCAAAACCCCATCTACCATAACTAGTCACGAAGCAGGTTATATCAACAAAGATTTAGAAGAAATTGTAGGACTTCAAACCGATAGCCCACTAAAAAGAGCCATCATGCCATTTGGAGGAATTCGAATTGTAGAAAAATCATGTGAAGCCTATGGAAGAGAAGTTGACCCTGAAACTCGTGAAATCTTCCATAAGTATAGAAAAACCCACAATGATGGTGTATTTAGTGTTTATACCCCAGATATCAGAGCTGCCAGAAGTGCTCATTTATTAACTGGCTTACCAGACGGTTATGGGCGTGGAAGAATTATTGGAGATTACAGAAGAGTTACCCTTTATGGTGTAGACGCTTTAATCGAAGAAAAGAAACAAGAATTAGATGTTTTAAATGTAGACGAAATGACAGAAGACGTGATTCGTCAAAGAGAAGAAATCAGCGAGCAAATCGCAGCCTTAAATCAATTAAAAGAAATGGCTTCTAGTTATGGCTTTGACATATCAAAACCCGCCCAAAACAGTAAAGAAGCTGTTCAATGGTTATACTTTGGTTACTTAGCTGCCATCAAAGACCAAAATGGTGCTGCCATGAGTATTGGTAGAACCTCCAGCTTTTTGGATATTTATTTTGAAAGAGATTTAAAAAATGGTAGCATAACAGAAGCTGAAGCACAAGAAATTATGGATCATTTTGTCATGAAACTAAGATTAGTACGTTTCCTAAGAACGCCTGAATATAATGAACTATTTAGTGGAGACCCAGTTTGGGTAACAGAAAGCATTGGTGGAATGGGAATAGACGGAAGAACCTTAGTTACCAAAAACTCATTTAGAATTCTTCACACCCTTGAAACATTAGGACCAGCACCAGAACCAAACTTAACTGTTTTATGGTCTACTAGACTTCCTGAAGGATTTAAAAAATACACAACCAAACTATCCATCAACACCTCCTCTATCCAATACGAAAACGACGACTTAATGAGAATTACGCTAGGTGACGACTATGGTATTGCTTGTTGTGTATCTCCTATGAAAATAGGAAAACAAATGCAATTTTTTGGTGCCAGAGCAAACTTAGCCAAAACCTTACTATATGCTATAAACGGTGGAAGAGATGGCATCACTGGAAAACAAGTTGCACCAAAATTTGAGCCCATCACAAGTGAATATCTAGACTATAACGAAGTTATGGAAAAATTTGACCAAATGATGGATTACGTAGCAAGAATCTATATCAAAGCTTTAAACATGATACATTATATGCATGACAAATATTCTTACGAAGCAATCGAAATGGCCTTACATGATAGAGAAATTATCCGCACCATGGCATGTGGAATTGCTGGTTTATCTGTTGTAGCCGATTCACTATCTGCCATCAAATATGCCAAAGTTAAAGTAGTTCGTAACGAAACTGGTCTTGCTACCGATTATATCGTAGAAGGTGACTTTCCAAAATACGGAAATGACGATGATAGCGTTGACCAAATTGCAGTTGACGTTGTCAAAACCTTTATGAACAAATTAAGAAGACATCAAACTTACAAAAATGCAAAACATACCCTATCAATCTTAACCATTACCTCCAACGTAGTCTATGGAAAAGCAACCGGAAACACACCAGACGGAAGACGTGCAGGAGAACCATTTGGACCTGGTGCCAACCCTTTACATGGAAGAGATACCAATGGAGCCTTAGCAGTTATGAACTCCATTGCCAAACTACCATTTGACTCCGCAGAAGACGGTATTTCCTATACCTTCTCTATCACACCAGGAACTCTTGGAAAAACAGAAAACGAAAGAATCACTAACTTAGTAAACATGTTAGATGGCTATTTTTCACAAACCGGACATCACATCAACGTCAACGTCTTTGACCGCAAACTACTAGAAGATGCCATGGAGCATCCCGAAAAATATCCTCAACTAACCATTCGTGTATCTGGCTATGCTGTAAACTTTACCAAATTAACCAAAGAGCAACAATTGGACGTAATCAACAGAACTATTCACGAAAAAATTTAATCATGATTTTGGGTGATTTTGGGGACGGAGGAAAAAATCATGGACAAAGATTTAAGATATTATGCCAAGGTTCATTCTATCGAGTCCTTTGGAACGGTTGATGGTCCTCGGCATTCGCTTTGTATTATTTTTGCAAGGCTGTCATTTACAATGTAAATATTGCCATAATCGTGATACTTGGGACATGAAGGAAGGAAACTATAAATCGCTAGATGATATTTTTGATAAAATTATGCGTTATAAGAATTATATTTGCCCTAACCGGTGGCGTAACAGTTACTGGTGGGGAGCCTCTTTTGCAGGTTAAGTTTTTGATTGAACTTTTTACCAAGTTAAAAGAACAAAAGATTCATACTTGTATTGATACTTCTCGGTATGGTTTCCTTAAACTCTGATATAAAAGAATTGCTTTCTTTAACGGATTTGGTTTTGCTAGATATTAAGCATATTGATAGCCAAAAGTGTAAAGATTTAGTTGGTTTTTCGAACGAATTGGAATTGGATTTTGCCAAATATTTAAGTGATAATGGTACTGATATTTGGATTAGACAGGTTTTGATTCCTGGTATTACTGATAATGAAGAGGATTTGCTAAAATTAAAGGATTTTATTGGTAGTTTGAAGACGGTTAAAAAGGTGGAACTTCTTCCCTATCATGATATGGGTAAGTTTAAATGGAAAAAGCTTGGGCTTGATTATGCTTTGGATGATGTAAGAGATGCTAGCTTAGAGGATGTTAAAAGGGCTAAGAAGGTTTTGGGTATTACCTAAAACCTTCTTTTGCCTTTTTCAGTTTAATTTAGTGTTTGAGTTACTTAAAGAATCTTGTTATTAACTCCTCCCCCTGGTTCTCGTCCGAAAAAATGCCTGATGCCAAAAGAAAATCATAGAATTTATTAGCAATCTGTTTTTTATCTCCCTTTACCTCTTGCAAGGCAAGAACTAATTGCCAATAATCGTCTAACAGTTCATAGTCGTCCATTCCTGACATTAAGCACATTGTACATACTTCCAATACTTCGTCTGAACTTATTCTTCTGTTCTTAATGGGATGCCGAATTTCCTTTCTTAACTGTTCAAAACTCTTTTCTAAAGAATTTTCTATTTTGTTAAAAGTTTCTACTGGGTCTGCAGATTTGTAAATCCGCTCAACCACCTTTTCCTTCTGGAAATATACCAGAAGAGATTCAAAAGTTTTCGTTTTTTGTGTTGTCATACTGACTCCTCCTCTTTTTTGATTCATAATTATAAATTGACATCTCAAACACATTTGCCAGTTTATGTTACTATTATACCATATTTTAGCCAATAAGTAAAGCAGGAAACATTGGGAATGCCCAATATCACCTGCTCTTTTAAATTTGCGTTTGAACTTTTTTGTTACTTTTTAAAGGAAGAATTTCACAAATTCTTCATCCTCTAAGCTGTCTAAAAGATTTTTTCCCTTATAAAGGTAATTCAGTAATCTCTTTGCTACTGGAAGTCTCCTTTTGCAGAACCTCTCCTTTAAAGGCATTTTTCTTAAAGCCTTTTTTAAAGCTCCTTTTAAGTTTCCATCTAACAATTCCTCATGCGTTATTGATGTCATATGACACAAAACGCAAATAAGAATTGCGTCTTCTGGCTTTATTTTTAATTTAATCACCTTATTAAATTTCTTATTTTTCTGGCAAAGAGCTTCGAAATCTAAAATAAATGCTGTTGTTATCAATTCAAAATCTTTTTTTATCTTTCGATAGACTCCTTCTGCCTCTTCGACATTTTTACACGCCGATATTCTTTCTACTACTCTTTGCCTCCGTAGCCCTTTTACTAAATCTTCTAATCTTTCTTGCATTCTCAAAAACTCTCCTTATTTATTTATACTCTATTCATAATTATAAACCGGTATTAGTTCAAACGCATTTACCGACTTATGTTACTAGTATACCATATTTTATCGTATAAAAAAAGAGTTCGCAACTAAATAACAAAAATTGCCAAAAAGGTCCATCCCCTCTGGCAATCTAATTAAAATTACATACCCAATAATTTCAATTCAATATTTTCCATTTTGTATTTTCCATCCACCAATTTAAACTCAACTAAAGTATCTTCTAGTGTGTCTTTATTTTGTCTTAAATCTGTTGTAAAATACAATTTAATTTGTGGAATTTCCACTTGATTCGTTATAATCTCCTTAAAGGTCTCTGCCATATGTTTTTCGTCTTCGCAAACTAAAATCAATTGTGGCATACCACTAAATCCAGAATCACCTGGAATAAAATTCTCATAAAATTCCTTATACATTCTCAATTTGTCTACTGCTTTTTTTTGCCAATCGTCTTCTCTTCTAATTACTTCAAAAACAAATTGAATTGATTTACTATTTTTTGTTAGCTTAACACTTCCACCAGTTGCTTTAAACACTTTACCTGCTACTTTTGCTGTAATTGCTGGTTTTACTACATAACTATCAAAAGCCTTAACCTTTCTTAAATAAGCAATTAAAGTTTGGTTTCCTGCTAATCTTTTCTTTATCATAGGAACTGGTTTAGTATTGTCAGATGGCTGCCATTTACAGTCAACCTCTTTGGAGTTCAATAAATATTTTCCCATTTTTTCCAAACAATAAATTCTATAAATTCCTTTTCCTTCATCAGAGGTAAAATAATATCTTGTTAGGATTTTTGATTTTACTAATTGGTCTAATTTGTTGTTTAGTTTATCTTGTGATTTTGGGTCAATTCCTTTAATTTCTAGCATTTGATATAGTTGTCTTGAAGTAATAAATTCAAATTCATTTACTAAGTCTAATATGGCAAAATGAATTTCATTAATATGCCCTATATCGATTTTATGTACAATTTGATTCATAGATACATAACCGTCTTTTCCATCAAATGTTTTAATTTCACCCTCTCTAATTGCAAATGGTGATACTTGTGCTTTAATTTGGTTATCTTCAACCATTTTAATCCCTCCTTCGCTATTACTTAAATTAACTGTAACAGCTCTTTCTAATCTACTTTAAACAATTAATAATTTAACCTTTTTTCTTTGGTTGTCAATCTTCTTAATATACACATCAACCTCTTGTCCATATTGAAGACCTTCTTCATATTCTGCCATTCCTACTAAGTTAGGTCTTAATTCAATGAAAATGCCGTTTTTGTTCTTTTCCGTTTCTCGAACAATACCTTTTGTTTTCATTCCTGGTGTAAACATGCTAGCATTTTCCTCCCAAGAACCTAAGGTTTCTTTATGAGATAAAATGACTTTTCCTGTCTTCCTATCTATAGATTTTACCACAACTTCGACTTTTTGTCCAATACTCAATCTTTCATAAGGTGACTTAATCCTTGCAATTGACAAATCCTCTATATGAGCTAACCCTACTACTCCTCCTGCAATCTCAATAAAAGCTCCATAAGATTTTATATTTTTTACAATTCCGTGTTACTCGGTTTCCTTCTTCTAAGTCATTTTTTATCCACTCTAAAGCTTCTTCTTGAACCTCTTTTCTAGATACAATTACTTGATTTTCGTCATTTGCCTCTTTTATTTTAAATTGGACAAACTTATGCACCTTTCCTGTACATAGGTTAGTTTTTGGCAATCCATTTTCTTCTATATTGATTGCTTCAACTTCTTTCCTTGGCATAATTCCAGTCAATCCATTTTCAAATTGAATATGTAAATTATAATTTTCGTCACATTCTTGCACTAGTCCTTGTAATACTTGATTTTGTTCCATATAAGATGTGACATTTTCTTGGTTTAATGCGGTTATTTCATTATTCCAACCTTCTGGTTTGTATTTTAATGTGTTCATTTGTTTTCACCTTTTCTTTAGTCTTTATTATCTTTATTATTAGTTATTATATAGATATTTTTTTCAAATGTAAATAGCTTTTTTAATATATTTTACAACTTTTTCATCTCGTCTTTCGTTAGGTATCGCCATTTTCCTATTGGTAAATCCTTTACCGAAATCCCTGCAATCTTACTTCTATGTAGTGCTAATACTTTATATCCAACCACTTCACACATTTTTCGAACCTGCCTATTCTTTCCTTCATGTATCATGATTTCTAACCTAGACTGATTTTTTTCTTCGTCTATTTTTAAAATCTTAACCTTGGCAGGTCTTGTTACATAGTCCTCTATTGCTACTCCCTGTCGTAACTTCTCTACCGCTTCTTTTTGAATCTTCCCTTTTATTGTTACTGTATATGTTTTTTCTATTTCATGTTTTGGATGTGTTACTTGGTACACAAAATCCCCATCATTGGTTAATAGCAAAGCCCCTGAAGTATACATATCAAGCCTTCCTACTGGAACAACCCTTTGCTTTACTTTAACCAAATCTAACACAGAATCTCTATTAAACTGGTCTTTCGCTGTTGTTACATAGCCAATTGGTTTATTCAGTAAAATATAAACCTTATCCTCTTGTTTTTTTACCACTTTTCCCTCATATTCTACTTTATCTTTTAAGGTATTTACTTTGGTTCCAAGTTCTGTTGCTACCTTTCCATTTACTTTTATTTTTCCTTGCAAAATCAGTTCTTCTGCCTTTCTTCTTGAACAAACTCCTGCCTTTGCTAAATATTTTTGCAATCTTTCCTCTTCCAAATTCATTTCCTCCATCAAACAGGGATTGAGGGGATTTAAGGAACGTCCCCTAATCCCTCTTCTAGTAATTTTCTATAATACTCTGGCAATTCTGCCTCCAAAAACATCTCCTCATTCGTTATAGGATGTCTAAAGCGTAGGCTCTTTGCATGCAAGCATTGACCTTCAATTTGCCACTCATTTTTTCCATTTGAATAGGTCAAATCTCCAATGATGGGATAGCCTATTTGTGATAAATGTACCCTAATTTGATGGGTTCTCCCTGTTTCTATTTTCACTTCTAACAAAGTGCAATTATGTTTGGGAAACCTATCAATTACTTTAAAATGCGTAATGGCTTCTTTTCCTTTTTCGGTTACTGCCATTTTCTTTCTATCCTTAGTGCTCCTTCCAATTGGCATTTTAATGGTTGCTTCGTTTTCTTTTACAATACCTCTTACTAAAGCAATATATGTCTTTTTTACTTCATGATTTTTGATTTGCTCACTTAAGACTATATGGGCTTTGTCGTTTTTAGCAATCATTAAAATTCCTGAAGTGTCTTTGTCAATTCTATGGACAATTCCTGGTCTTATTTCTCCTCCAATACCTGATAGTGAGTCTTTACAAATTGCCATAATGGCGTTTACTAAGGTTCCATCTAAATTGCCTGCTGCTGGGTGTACTACCATTCCTTTTGGCTTATTGACTACAATGATGTCACTATCTTCGTAGATAATTTCTAGTGGAATGTTTTGTGCTTTTAGTTCAATTTCTTTTGGCTTTTCTTCTTCTACGGTTATTTTGTCATTTTCTTGCACTTTATAAGATGGCTTTGTCTTTTTTCCATTTACTAAAAGTTTTTCTTTTTCTATTAATCTTTGTACTGCTACTCTAGATAACTCTTCTTTTTTCTGACTGACATAGCTATCAATTCTATTTCCTTCTTCTTCTTTTTTCACTAAAAAAGTCTCCAAAACTCACTTCGTCCCTTCTTCTTTATCATTATCTTTTAAATTCGTTTCCTCTTTTTTACTTCTCCACTCTTTTACTGTAAACTCAGCAAAAATAGCAGCAATGGCTACCCATCCAATTACAACAAAAAAATCTGCTACGTTAAACACTGGAAAATGATGTCCAAAATCAATAAATTCTGTTACATAACCCCTTAGCACTTTATCTATTACATTAGAGGCTCCTCCTGCTAAAATAAAGCTTAAGAAAACCTTTAATTTTGTATCTACAAACTCATTTTGCGCTGTTAAAAATTTATAAATCACACTTAAAATTACTATATTGGTTGCTACATACATAAATTTAGAATTAGAGCCAATTCCATAGGCTGCACTTGTATTTTGATTTAAATTAAATTCCAAAATACCAGGAATAATTGCTAGGTTTTCTGCCTTTTGTATCCAAATTTTCAAAGCTTGGTCCAGTAAAACAATTATTACAATGATTCCTAGCAAGCACCATGTTTCTTTGGTTAGCTTTTTTGTCTTTTTAGCTATCGTTGTTTCTTCCTCTTTTTCCATTTGTTATCCTTCTTCCTTCTAAAAAATAATCTTATTTTTTAATTTCATATATTACAAAATGGTCGTCTTTGTATAATTCTTGATATTTTTCTTTTTGCGTTTTGGTAATTATCATATTCACTTTTGAATTTTTATAGCAGATGACATGGGTCATACTATATTTTTCAAAAATATCGCCATAAAATTTCCCAATGCTAGAAGTATCAATAAAGTCCATGAATATGTCTTCTTCTTTTCCACTAAACTCTGGTGCATATAAGTCTGCTCTTGAGTCGATAAATACTGGTATTCCTCTAAATAGTAAATAACTTCCATAGTTGTATTCATTGTAAAATTTTGCTGTTTGCAAATCAATATTTTCTAAAATAAAGTCCGCTGCTTGTACAGGATATGTGCTTTCGTCTACATAGGTTTCTTTTAATTTGTCTTTTCCAAAATGATAGCTAAGTGCCAAAGTCACTATTGTTATTACAAGCATTCCGTATCCAACTGGTTACTTTTTTTAGTAGTTGCTTTTCGTCTTGTTTTGTGTACATTTCGATTAATTGAATGATAAATCGGCTTAAAATAACAGAGCATAAAAGAGCAAACATGCTAATTTGTCTTCTGGAGTCTATCATTAAGTAGCATAAACCACCTAGCATAAATAAATCTGCTAATCGAATTTTTGCCTTTGTGAAAATTAAAATGGCTAAAAATAAAATTAGCATGCATAAGGCATCATTGTCATTGGCAAGTGTCATTGGTAAATGCTCATTGATATTCTGGGTTGTGTTTCCTTGCATCGTTTTTGCTAAATATGTATATGGGGTTGTCCCAAGTGGTGTTAAGAAACCTGTTAATAAGCAAATTATCATGATTATTATTAACCATTTTACATTTGGATTTTTGTTTATTCTTATTTTATATGGATTTTGCAATTCCTTGCTTCTTTTTATTTTTATTTTGTCTATTTTTTCTTCTAGCTCTTTTTGTTTTTTCTTTAAGGCTTGTACCTTTTCTTCATTTCCTTCTTTTTTACTATATTTTTTTATTTTAATATTGATTAACATGGTATCTATTTTTCGGTAGATAATGCTTTCTCCTAACAAAGCTAGTATATATTCTGCAATATATGGTAAGTATAAAACAAAGTAGAATGGAAACACAGCTACATGTAAATTAGCAATAGCAATTGGAATGATAACTAGACCCACTCCATATCGTTTCTTTTTGGTTTCTATGAATTTTTCAATAAAATATAGTGTTAAGATAAATAAAATAAAGGTTACTAGCTGTGCTCTTGCAGCTATATATCCTTTGATAATATACATCACACCTATTGTGACTAAAAAGGATATTACTTGGTTCTTGGTAAGTTTGGTATTTACAAAATAAATGGATAAGCCTAAAATGATAGATAATAGGCAGGTTACTATATAAATTCCGGTAAAGCCTCCTATGTTATAAATCAAATAGGTAATAACATCATAGGCCCAGTGTGGATAGGTATAGGCTAAGTCTTGATGCCAGGAAAATGGATCTTGTCCATCTATTCCATTGTTTATGATGTGTTCCCCTATTTTGATGGTATAATAGGTATCGTTTTGAAAGGTTACAGGGGTTAGTGCTACACAAAAAATAGCAATTAATACGACTGCTAATATTGTAAATTTTAAACTTGAATTTATTTTTTTAGGTTTTGTTTTTTGGTTTTCCATAAATACTATCTCCTCATTTCGTTTTTTAGATTATATCAAAAAAAGTTTCAAAAGACTAGTCTTTTAAAACTTTTTACTTTAATTTATTTTATTATTTATACAATCCCTTTTATACTGCTTCTTGATTTTCTATTTCTTCTTTTGGCTCTTCTTCTTGTTTTTTATCTTTTTCTTCAATTACCTCTAAGCTTCCAATAGAAACCTCATAAGCTACTCTTGTTTGAACCGTTCCATCTTCATACTTCTTTTCGTAGGTTCTTGATTGTACTCTTCCTACTACTTTAACTTGTGAACCTACTTCTAGGTTTTGACAAAATCTTGCGGTTCTTCCCCATGCAATACATGGAATGTAATCTGATTTGTTATAAGCACGGTTTACGGCTAATAATATGTCTGCTATTTCTCTTCCAAATGGTGTTTGACGATAGATTGGCGCTTTACAGATGTAACCTATTAATACCACTTCGTTTGTTATGGTATCTTTTTTTACTATTTCGTTTTCCTCTTCTTCTTCTTTTTCTTCTACTTCCATGATGTCTTTTGCAAATACGGTTAAGATTAGTCTGTTCTTTTCGTTTTCATAGCTGTTGTAAGATCTAAATTGTCCTTTTACTAATAATTTTTTTCCTTCATTTAAGGTGTCTTCTTCTATTAGTCTTTCAGATATGGTGATTGGTATGATGTCTTGGTTTCCACTTAAACGTGGAATTCCTAGTTTGAAGACATAAAATCTTTCTCCATAAATTTCATGACTGAATTCTTTTTCTCCTGTAACTTTTCCAACTAGTGTTAAGTAGTTGTTTTCTAAATAATTAGTATCCAATTTCTTTTCCTCCCTATTTTAATCTTTTTGGCTCTTGCAAAATCAGTCGTTCTAGGATTTTGCTCTTGTATTTTTTTCCTTCCGCTTTTATTTTACAGTTATTATTATACACTATTTTTTTGGTTTTGTCTACATAAAAAGTTAATTTTCTTCAAAAAAGTTAAGTTTTTCCTATATTTCCTCGATTATGCTTTTTTGGTATAGTTTGAAAATTGTGTAAATAATCAATATTTCGTAGGTTGTTAGTCTTCCTTTTTCTAATTTTCTTTTGATTCTTCTTTCTTCAATTTCAATTTTTCCTCCCCCTTTACTTTTGAAGGGCTCTTGTATATAGGCTAAAATGTCTGTTTCTGTTATGCTAGATACGGTAACGGTTGCTTTTTGGTTTAGTCCATAGGTTATAATGATGGCTTTGTTTTTTTGGTTTTCTTGCTTTGTATTTTTGTCTGTATTTAGGATTAGATAATCTGCTGTTTCAAAAATCTTTTCTAATATTTCTTTATGGTTTTTAAATTTTTCTAAATTGTCCTCTACTATAATTGTTTCAAATTTAATATTTTTTATGTTTTCTATACTTTTTAGGTTGATTTGTATAAGTTTTAGATTTTTCTCCTTTATTTTTTTTGTAATTTGTTTCTGAATAGTTTCAAAACATTTCTTATTTGCAAACACACCAATAAATGACATTTTCTATCCCCTATTACTTTAATTTTATAGAACTATTATTTCCTTTTTTGGTAAAAATATACTATGCTTAAGAGAAACTTTTTTCTACTTTTTAATTTGTGTACCATTGTTATTTATGGTGTAGTTCTCTAAATAAATTAAATCACTTACTCTTACTACTTCTAATCCTTTTTGTTTGATATTTTTTAGTAGCATATCCAAACTATCTGCTGTATGCTTGGTTCCGTTATGGCTTAGTATAATGTCTCCTTGTTTTATTTTACTTTCTAATCGTTTCCACATTTCTTCTCCGTGTTAAGCCTGTGTAGTCAAGTGTGTCCAATGACCATTGGATGGTGTGATATCCTTTGTCTTGTGCTGCTTTTATTACGGTATCGTTGTATTCTCCATAAGGTGCTCGATAGATTGTTGTTCTTTTTCCTGTAATTTTTTCAATTTTGTCATTACTTTTTTCAATTTCTTCTATGTTTTTTTCGTAGCTTAGGTTGTTTACATGTGGATGTGTGTCACTATGGCTTGCTATTTCATGCCCTGCTTCATGTATTTTTTTGGCTGCTTCTGGATATTTTTGAATCCAGTCTCCTACCATGAAAAATGTTATTTTTATGTTGTTGTCTTGCAAGGTTTTTAAGATACTTTCGATATCGTCTGCGTTCCAGTAGCAATTCCTTTTGTGATAGATTACTCTAAAAATTAAAAGCAGATTTTATCTACTTACGCTATTTCCTAAGTCAATCACATTTTTGCAAGCCTATTCCATATTTTTATCACATTTTTGCAAGTATTTTTTATATTTCCATCACACTTTTTCAAGTTTCAAAAAAACAACCTATTTTTATACAGCAAATTTGTAATTTATTTTTATATTTTCTTTGTCGATAATTTCTATCGTATCAACTAAATTAAGAATTATGTTTCTATTAATTTCTTTAAAGCTAACAATTTCTCTAATGTATTTCATGAGTTCATTTTCTCTATTGTTTTCATAGTCACTTAGTTTGGTATTTAGCTTTTCTGTTTTCTCCATTAATTCTTGTTTTTCCTTTTTATAGCTTTCTGTGAAAGAAACAAATTCATCTGTATCTAATAAGCCTTTTACTCTATCTTCATATGCTGTTTTTATGATTTTTGTTATTTCTTCTATCCTTCTATTATTATCAATTATTTTCTTTTGTAATTTCTTCTTATCATTGTTAATTTTAGTTTTATCAATTGAATTAATTAGTTTTTCTTTATCTACTTTTTCTTGCAAAATTTTTCTTAAATCTTGTACTACAAATTCATTCAAAATACTTTCTCTTACTGCCATTCTTGTACAATAATCTTTTCCATATCGATTATACATACTACAAATTGCCACCATATCATTTTTTAATCCACTTTGTACTTGATAGGTATATTTGTTATGGCATCTTGGACAATATAATAGTCCTGCCAATAAGTGTTCTGTATTTTCTTTTTTATGTATGTTATGTGCTTTTCTTTTTAATATGTCTTGCACTAATTCAAAGGTCTGTTTATCTATAATCGGTTCATGTGCATTTTCTTTCATTAGATATTCTGATTTAGGAAGTAATCTATATTTTTTTACTTTATAGCTTACCATTTCTCCTTTATGTTGGATCAAATCCCCCGTATATACTTTATTCATCAAAATCTTTTTTATCGTATTATGCCCCCATAATCCAGATATTGTTTTACAATGATAATTACAACTTTTCTGTTTATAAATAGAAGGACAGGGAATTTTTCTTTCATTTAGTCTATGAGCTATATAGGCTAGTCCATTTCCATTTACATATTCGTTAAATATGTATTTAACAATTTCTGCTGCTTCTTCATCTATGACTAATCTTGTAATATCATTTGGATGCTTTTTATAGCCATATGGTGCAAATGCTCCTATAAACTCGCCTTTTTCTGCTTTTGTTCTTTTTACGGTTCTTACCTTTTTAGAAATATCTTTTGCATACATATCGTTTACAACAGACATGAAAGGTCCAATATCATTATTGCTATTTTTTGAAAAGGTATCTATTCCATCATTTACTGCAATATATCTGACATTTTTAGCTGGGAAATATTTTTCTAGGTAATAACCTGTATCGATGTAATCCCTTCCTAAACGAGATAAGTCTTTGGTTATTACCATATCTATTTTTCCTTGCTCAATATCTTCTTTTAATCTTATAAATGATGGTCTGTTAAAGTTTGTCCCTGTATATCCATCATCAATGTAAATATCTATTAAAAGCCAATTTGGCTCTTTTGCAACATATTTAGTTAGAAATTCTTTCTGATTGATAATACTTTCAGATGTTCCGACTTCCCTCATCATCTCTTGAAAGTCTTAAATAAAGCCCGTACCTTGTATGTTTTAGTGTCTAATATACTTGTATCTAAATTCATTATTTTTCATCCCTTCCTTTCATAACTTAGATAACAAGTTATTTTAGAATTTTTGATGTTGTGAATTCTAACTCTTCTTCCTTTATATTGCAAGTCTTTTCTTCTATGTAAATTGGAAGTAATATTTCCATTAACTCTTGCAATTTTTTTCCTTCGTGTAAAAAAGTTCTTGTTACATTCATGTCCACCTCTTTCTTTTTAAATGTATATGTCCCAACATATAATTTATTACTTCAAAAAACAGGTATAAATCACATTCATACCTGTTACAACCAATCAAAAAAGAGCCTAGCTACTTTGCTAAACTCCAATTTTATTTTGGTTAAATTTTGTATCACACTTTTCTTACATAAAAATCTTATACACTATTAATATAATACTGCATAGGTAGATTTTTTGCTAACACTTCTATTGCATAACTATACTATACAATATCTATATGATATTGTACTTTGCAACTTTTTGCCAACAAATTTTTTATATAAGAAGTCTATAGGACAATTTTGAATTGTTCTACTTTATGTGGTTATTATATAGTCAGTTTATATAATTGTCAAGAGCCTGATTAAAATTTTGTTTAGTAGAAATGTATATGAAAAACATATGTATATTCAATCTTTCAATTTACTAATACATATATTTTCATAAATCCATATTTACTTAAAATGTTAATTTTAAGAAGGAATAAACTTCCTTTAATATTCTAATATCATACTGTATATATTCCTTAAAATATATAATCTGATTATATATTAGAGCTCGAGCACACCAACGCTATTATTGTTCTTGTTGTTAGGATTATTAATATGATTGACGTCGGCAAACGGATATTTGTTACCATTGTTGTTGTAATTACCGCCAAGAAGCGAATAACTTAAACTCCTTTAAGTTTATCCCTCTATATAAAACATACTTTTTCTTAAATTATAAGAATCTGCATGTTTGACATAGCCTAGCCAACCTGCTATACTTCTTTGTATTTCAGGTAATGTGATTTTGTTTTCCTTTAATAACTCTGTATATTTTTTTAATTTTCTTTTCATTCTAGTTTTACTTGTATTCCTTATTTTCATTCTTCTTTCATTTATCTTATATCCACAAAAATTTACACCTTGTATATCTTTAAATATTTTTGTTTTAGAATTTAATGTCAATCTCAAATTGCTCTCCAAAAAATTTGTAATATTCTTTAAACAATATTGTGCCATTTCCTTATTTTGTGTCAAAATAATCATATCATCCATATATCTAAAATAATATTTACATTTTAGTTTATGTTTTATAAATTGATCTAATTCATTTAAATAAATATTTGCAAACATCTGAGATGTATAGTTTCCAAGTGGTAAACCCAACATTCCTTCTGTTGATAGTAGAATTTCTCTTGTAAGCCATAATAATTTCCTGTCTTTTATTTTTCTTTTTAAGATATCCCATAATACTCTTTTATCTATATTTTTGAAGTATTTGGTTACATCCATTTTTAAGATATAATAACGATTCCATTTATCTCTAGCTCTTCTCATTGCAATCTGCACATCTTTAGATGCTTTGTGCATTCCTCTTCCTTCAATACAAGCATAAGTTGTATCTATAAATTGTGGTACAAAATATGGTTTTATAAAATTTTCTACATACCATTGATGTACTACTCTATCTCTATACTCGGAAGCCATAATTGTTCTTTCTTTTGGTTCATATATTTGAAAAGTATGATATTTTCCATGTTTATACGTTCCACTTCTCAGTTCTTTTTCTAAATTTAATAGTTCATCCTCTAATATTAATTCAAACTGAGTTACTTTTTTCTTTTCTCTTTTTCCTTTTCTAGCTTTTTTATGTGCTTCCAATAATTTGTTAAAAGTCACTGCTTCATCATATTTATTTCTTATTATTTTAGGCATATTTTTTCACTCCTAATGATTTTATAAGTCCTCCTAGTATTTTTCCTATCTCACTTAATAGTTCATTACTATATTTATACTTTTTCTCATCAATCCATTTATGATTATATAGAATTCTTATACAAATTCGTTGATAATATATATGACTATCTACTATATTATAAATTTGCAATCTTTTATTTTTTTCTAATTTACTTGCTAACAATACATTTTTTAACATTTCGTACATGCTTGTTTTTATCTCTGTTCCAATACTAAATTTTTCTGTACGTGGTAATTTTAATAATACTGTAAGCATATATTCTATATATTTTTCTATTTTAGGTATCATAATTAATTCATTATTGTTTTTTACCATTTCTCTATCTCCAATCATATATTTTAAAGAGAGAACTTAATTTAAAAAAGTTCTCTCTTTTGTAGTTTGTAACAGTGGACAGTGCTACTTTTTAAGCTCGAGCACACCAACGCTACCATAGTCCTTGTTGTAAGGAATATCAAGACGACTGACGTCGGCAAACGGAGATCGGTAACCATCGTTGTGGTAATTACCGCCAAGAAGCGAATAACCCGATGCTGAATTTGAGTCCTCTACAATTTTGCAAGTATTTCCTACAAAACCACATACTCCACCAAACTTCCTTTCTCCTGTCTTTTCAAATTCATGTTTTGCATCTTCTGAATCCCAGTAGTGTCCTATCTCCTCCGAATGTTCCGCTAGTTGTTCTAAAGTAGCAAAACCATCCTTTAACCATCTTAATGACAGTAAGAAATAGGTGGTTTTTGAACTCTTACCACTTTCGTTTTCTGGCGAATATTCTTCCAGCATTTTGTCCCATTCAGGACAGCTGAGTCCTACTAATGGTTTTTCGCCCTTTACAAACTGGACACTGCCATCTGTAGTACGTGAAGGTTCATACACTGGTATCCACCGAAATCCTTCTTTCGGTTTGTTTGCCAATGCTTCTAAAACATCTTTTTTATACTTCTTCTGTCTGTCAGTAGAAAATTTCCTTTTTCTTCCTGTCTCGGAATCATATAACAAATCCTCTTCTGTTAAATCTTCCATGTAGACATGCATAAAAGTATCTCTACCATTTTTGATTTTACAGTACCAGTATGGTACTTCGTCGTTTTGATATACCTCACTTCCTCCTACAAGAGCTTTTGGCTTCGGTATTTCTACCTTTGCTTTTTCTTTTTGCTGACATGTGCACTCTTCTGAATATGCAATACCAATCATGCCATCCTCTGCTACTATTACCTTCCGATATTGTGCACCTTCAGGTAATTTAACGTACAAAACTTTTTCTTCTTTCATGAAGCATTCCTCCTTTTATTTGTTTTTGTGAAAAAGTCATACTTAGGTTTTGTTCCTTTACATAAATATTATAGCATACTATTCCTTATTTTACAATATTTTACGCCGAGCAAATTCCAATTTCTTATCATTCTTTTATTTTGAATTATTATTCATTCCTAAATTCTTCTCTATAAATATCACCTATATTATAAAAATCATACAAATCCATCTTACTCATTCCTTCAGTATCTCTACTGATATAGTAATTTGCTTTCTTTCTTGCATTATTTAACATTTTATTAAATTGTTCATAATATTCATCGCCTAACAAATTTTTCATAACTTCACTATTTAGATATGTACTTATAACTGCAGTTCTTAAAAATTTTGCATTTATTTTTCGTTGTGAACTTAAAAATTTATTTAATTTTTCTTCAATTGGTTTTAAAATTTCTTTGATTAATTCTTCCATTTTATCTTGGTATAAATCTAAATTTAATTCTTTATCTATTCCGCTTCTAATAATATCTGCCTCATATCTTCCTTGACTTTTTGCTATATTTTTTATCATTTTCTTTTTATATCTTGGTATTCTTATTACCATCGTTACTAATTCTTCATCTTTATTTTCTTTCAAATTTTGACCTCCATTCTTTTTTTATTTTTTCTTTTCAAAATCACCCCAAAGCAATACAAAATGCATACTGAGGCTGTAAAAAAATCAAGATTTCAACAGCCTCAGCATTTTGCAGGATCAGGGAGATATCTCATCTTCCGACAACTGCCTAAAAGCGTGGCTTTTAGCAGTATTACCTTTATGTTTTTGTGATATCAAATGTATATCGCATTGTTAAGCAAGAAAAAACAATATAAATCTCAAAATTTATATTGTCTTTTAATGTTATTTTAATTCTTCCTTTAATTTCATTCCATCTTTTAATCCTGCAAAATAATATTTTTTATGAAAATAATAACTTTCAAAATCAATTGTTTCCACATAATCTTTTATTAACTTTTCAATACTATCTTTTAACCAATTAAGATTATATGGAATTTTTTCTAATTCTTTATTTAAACAATCAGACTTTTTAATTTTATTTGCTTTGTCTTGACTCATAAACTTTTTATCTTTTTCATCAATAAAAGCTAAATCTTCTTCCCTTGCTTCAAATATTGTTTCTAGCATATTGATTTTTTCTTTTTCCACTTAACATCACCTCCTATTGTTGTGTGATGTTAACTCTTGTTCAAATTAATGTCAACTCATTTTCTAAAATTTATTGGCATATAAACTTGTCCAATCAAAATTACTATAATCCCTATCACTTTTATAATTGCAATTTTTAGTTTTATATTGTTGTTTATATTTTTTATCTATATTATTTGGTTGTAAAAATTCCAATACTTCATTTGTATTTTTTTCATTAGCTATATGTAATTTTTCCTTCTGTTCATCTTCTGAATATATATCAACAACATATATTTTATAAGCTTTACCTTTCCCTTGATTTTCTTGTTTTATTAATTTTGCCTTTTCTAGTTCTTTAAATACTTTTATAACTGTCTTACTACTTGATTTTAAATATTCTCCCATCTCTTTTCTGGTTATAAAAATATATATGTTTCCATAGTCATCTACTTTATGATTCATTCTTGATAAATTTAATCTGTCTAGTATAAAGATATATCCTAACTGAGATAAAGGGCACAAAATCGATTTGTATGGCTCCCAGTATAAAATTTTTCTTGGTACTTGGCAGAACTTAAATTTCAATTCTTGATTTATATTTATGTATTTCAATATTCACCTCGTTTCTTTTTGAAATTATGCTCTCACAATTTCTAACTAAAAAACCAGAATCAAGATTTTGTACGCAGTGCAAACTGCTACAATATCTAACTTCTGCCATATTTATCTTCTACGGAAAGTTATCATACCATGATAACTTTCCTAGAATATAAAAAAAGAACTACTAACTTTAAAATCAGTAATTCTTTTGGGCTATTTTCATAATAGATTTTTAATTATTATTATCTTTCAATATTTTCTCTAAATCTTTATTTTTGGTATACAATAATTCCTGTTTCTTTTATTTCTTTGTCAATTAATGAATTTTCTATTATCTCATATTTTTCAAATCCATCAACTTCTTTTTTAAACTTTTCTTCTATTTGGCATATTAACTTTAGTAATGCAAATCCTTTCAACTCGGAGTTTGTATCTATTATTAAATCTATATCACTTTTGGGAGTGGCTTTTTGCTTGGCATAAGAACCAAATAGTATTACTTGATATACTGGCTTATCTCTTAAAAGTTCTTCTAGTATTTTCTTTATTTCTTCAATTGTATATATTTTTTCACTCATACGTCAACTTCCATCTTCTACTTATTTTTTTCTAATTCTTCTTTTAATATCTCATATACATATGCTGGTGATTCATAATATAAATGCGTTTCTAAATCACATAATAATTCAAATGTTTTTGAGTTATATACTATATCCATAGCTTCTTCTACTGTTATATTATTATCCTCACTAACTATTTTTACTAGCTCCTGAGTGGTTCTGGTTACTAAATAATTTAATCCCTCTTTAACCATTTTTATACTCCTTTCAGATATTTTAGTGCTTTTTCAGTATGAAATGAATATTGATCTGTAAGTTCTTTATATTTAAGTTTATCCACTATCTCCGATACTGTAGATAATGAATCTTTTACCTGCCATAATAAAGCAACAATATCGTCATCTGCAACTGGTCCAATTACTAAATCATATTTATTATCTACATTACATTCTAAACTATCCATATTTTTAAAACTTATATCTCTATTATTCAAAATAAATCTCGCCCATTCTTCTGATGGAATATTACTAAACTTTTTTATTCTAATGTTTTTATCTTGAAATATGCTTTCGTCCAACTCAAATACATTAACAACTGGCATTCCTATTTTCATTCTTTTTGTAGTTCTAATAGCCATAAATTCTGCTTGTTTTTGTATAGTAGTACAATAAAAGCCTTGTCCAAAATCTTTATATTTTCTACATTTACTAAAATCAACTTTATCTACTTTGGTATTTGAACCATGATACAAAATCACTGAATATTTCCTCCATTTCCCTTACACACTTGTATTAAATCTTCAACGGCATCATTTAAACTTACTGTATGCTCTGCCTCATAACATTCATTTAAAAATTCTAAACCTTTATATTTCTTTAAATAATTATATGCTTCTTGTCTACTTATTTTTTTTTGTTTAGCAAATTCATCTATACAAATAATTACATAGTTTAATACTTTTACTTCCTGTTTTGACATTACTTTCCCAACCTTTCCTTGTACATCCTTATTATACTATAACTTACATTGCTTTTTCAACAATTTTAAATAAATTCTAAAATAACTTGTTTTTAGTTGTTACTAGTCAGCCTTATTACTTGTTTTCTTGTGAGAAAGCTTAATATATTATTTTTGAAATACCGCGTAAGCGAGCAAACGAGCCTTTGGCGAGTGCGATTGGAGCAACTTACAGACTAGTATATTTGATTCTGGAAGTTGCGACACACAAGGTATGAAAAAATCATATATTAAGCGTTCTCACAAGAAAACAAGTAATAAGGCTGACTAGTAACTTTAGTTTCTATCACAAAAGTAATTGTTACCATGCACAGTTCATCGTGAAGGCTACTTTTTTTTCTTCGGTTTGCACATTATAGATGGGAAGTAGTTTGCTGGCTTGGCTTGCCGTTTGCACGGTGTTTGTTCCTGTGCTTTTGTTTGTTATTCCTCCTGCTACACAAAATAGTAGTACTACGGTTACGATGGATACTAGGTATGTATATATTTTCTGTTTGTTGAATACGAAAAACATAAAAATTCCTCCTTAAGGTAAAGCTCTTTTTTATTTTATGCTTTCCTTTGGAGGAAAATGACCTTAGTAATTATTTTACTCGTTAAAAAGATGGTAGCAGCCCCACTAAGGTACTGCCACCGATAGAATAAACTTTAGATTACTTACTTCTGACTAATGAAAAATAATTTCGAATTTCTCTTTTTGCTTCTTTTGAGAAATGTAATAATTCAATTTGATTAGCATCGCTTATTTTATTAGCTCCAAGATAAATAGCATGATTTTCTGGTCGAATATCAGTTATTTCATATCTTGCAATACATAAGCCATTATGCTTCACTTCACTGTATGTCATTACTAATATTACATCACTCTTTTCAAGTTTAATAGTATTCCCAACAAGGGGCTTTTTTACTACTTCTTTTTGCAAAACAATATATGCTATCTTGTAAGTTAGTGGCAATGTTAAAACTAAATTTTTACCTACTACTGACACATTACTTACACTAGACTTTTTGTCTTCCTCTATCTGTCCTACAATGAAATTAGATTGGATATCCTGCAAAAGATGTTTAATATCTTTACTTGTTACTAGTTCTTCTATTTTTGTTTCCTCCGTTTCTTTAGCTACTGTCTCCCATATCTCAGCTTCTTCGATTTCGGTCTCCACCGTTGTTATATCTTCTAGTTCTTCGTCCTCTTGTTGAGCATCTTCTGCAAGAACATATTCAATTTCATACGCTCTAGCCATTGTAGCCATTGCATTGTCAGCAGTATACAAAATAACATCTTTTCCTTTACAGAAATTAAGCAAATTTTCATCTGTATAATTACTAACTACTTTTGCTATTTCTATCTTAAATTTTTTGCCATCATTATCTTTGGCACTTTCAGCTAAAAGTTTTCTAACATTTCTTCCTAAAACTCCAGCAGAAGTTTTACGCTTTTCTAATTCTCTCACAACATCAACTATTAAAATAACACTTGAATAAGTCATGATAAATTCAAAAGCACCCTTTTTTCCCAATGCCGATGTGTCTACTACTAAACTTTTTTTCGTTGATTTTTTAACTACCTTGTTTTCCTTTTCTCTTCCTTTTCCATCATTTTTTTCGAGTTTATTTAAGATGCTCCTTGCAATCCCAGCTGAATACCGCGTTTCTACTCGGTACTTTATTTGAGCCACTGAAAGAGATAGCATTTTCATTATTTCTATGGTAGTCTTCCCCTCATTTGCTGCTTTCCTTATAAATCTTGATTCTTCATATAGTCTGTCACTTCTTGTCATTTCCTTTCTCCTTTATGTTTTATAATGGTCAATATGTTACAAATCTAAAGTGTTTCCTATCCTCCTTTCATAGGTATTATAATAATCTAATACCAAATAGCTTTAGATATAATTTATATTATACATTATTTACATAAAATTTGCAAGTTTCTACTCAATTTCTCTATTCAATAAATTATACTGTTTTTTAGTTTCTATCACAATTCATTATCTATTAACACTAATTTTTTCAAATGTTCCACCATAAATAATGGTATATTAATCAAATTATCATCTTTATTTAAATTTTTCATTGAAAATCTAATCCTTATCTTTGGTTCATTCATTTGATTATAAACCTTTAGACTAGTATTATTCACACTTTTACCAGCTTTAACTTCAATCGGAATTATTTCATTTTGATATTGAATCATAAAATCTATTTCATATCTATTATCAAATGTATAGTAATATGGTTTTAATCCATTTGCAATTAATGTCTGCAATACATAATTTTCTGTTAAAGCTCCTTTAAATTCTTGGAACAATTTATCCTCTTCTATAATAACTTTACTATTTAAATCTGTTTTCTTTCTCAATAAGCCTACATCATTTAAATACATTTTAAATGATGCCAAGTCATTATAGCTAATAAGTGGCATACTAGGTTTTGTTACATTATATATTTTATTTACTACGTTTGCATCTCTTAACCAATTTACAGCACCTTCATATTCCCTTGCTCTAGCTCCGTCTTTTGCAACTTGATACAAAAATTTCTTATTCTCTTTTGATATTTGAGATGGTATACTATTCCAAATGATAGAAATTCTATTAGCCTCTACATTTGTAGTATGTTTAGAAAAATCACTCTCATAAGATTTTAAAATGTTATCTTGTATTTTATTTACTTTTTCCATATCTTTATATTTTATCCATGAAGCTACAACCTCTGGCATACCTCCTATTATAAAATATGCTTTTAGTTTTTCAGTTAATTTATTAAAAAATATGTCTGGAATGTTCTCTATTTTTTTAATTGAATTCATATAATCAACTAAATTTTTTTGTCCGTCTGCCTCTAAAAATTCTGTAAATGTCATTGGATACATATCTAGAAAGTCTACTTTACCTACTGGAAAAGATGTATGTGATAATCTGATTTCAAGCAATGAACCTGCACTTACTATATGGTACTCTTTGGCTTCTTCTTCAAAATATTTTAGTGAATTTAATGCATTCGGACATTCTTGTATTTCGTCAAAAACAATTAGTGTTTTTTGTGGTACAATTGCTTTTCCATAAACAAAAGCCAATTGTTCTAATATACTTGTTGGATCTTTTGTATTTTCAAACATATTGTGTAATTGTGTGTCATGATCAAAGTTAAAATAGGCAACTCCATCATAGTTTTCTTCTCCAAATTGTTTTATTATATATGTTTTTCCAACTTGTCTTGCTCCTCGTAGTATTAACGGTTTCCTTTCTTTATCTTCTTTCCATTTTATTAATTCTTCCATTATTTTTCTATACATTTGTATCATCTCCTATACATATATTATAACATATATAAAGAATAAATACACGTTTTTTAGAATATTTTTCTTATATTTTACACGTTTTTATCACTTTTTTTCAATTACTTTACACATTATTTGTTAATTCTTGTAGCAGTTAAAAAAACATGACTTCCAAAATAGTTTAGAAGTCATGTTTTTTTTATTTTTAATCATAATCATACCAATTATAATTACGATAGTTTTTACTATTATAAGTATTTGCTGCATCACTAAGACCTATTGTTACACCAATAACAATAAGTACAATAAGAATAACAGAAATTGCTAATCCAATTGAACCAGTTACTAAACCTGCTATTGCCATACCTCTTGTTGCTGTTTTTATACCTAATATACCAAAAATAATGGCTAAAATAGCACAAGGTATTGAAATATACCATATACAAAAGAATACTAAAGCAATAATTCCTAATACCATAGAAGCAATACAAAATCCTTTTCTTTCTTTTTTTGCTTCTTGTGTAGGATTGGTATTTACATTATTTTGCACTTCTACTACTTCTTTTTTATCTTCTTCCATTTTCCTAACTCCCCTTTCCTTTTATATTTTCTATTATACTATCTTTTTCGTTTTTTTACAACAAATTTCTTACAATTGTGTAAATAATTAGTAAAATGATAAAAACTACTCCATACCAAGTTTTTGGATAAATAAATTCTGCTATTTTCTTTTTTCTATTTAGATTTATTAAATACACTACATTTACCATTAATAAATATAATATTCCTATAAAAAATATAATATGAGAAAAAAATGCTTCTAACAAATTTCCTTTTACTAAAAACATTACACATTTGGTTCCTCCACAAGCTGGGCAAAAAAAACTGGTAGCCTTATAGACCCAACACTTAGGCACTAACTCTATGTAAGTAGAATTCACAAAACCATATAAAATTAGTATAAATAAAATCTCTACCCCTATTATTAAAATACTTTTTTTATTCATTCAGTAACTCCTAGTTTTACTTTATATTACTACTCTATATTATATAAAATATTTTTAAAAAATACTAGTCAAAAACTATCAACTTTCTACATTTTTTCTCATAATATATATAAAGTAACTAAAAAAGTTACAAAAAAGAAAGGAATGATTTTAAATGGAAATGGATAACAAAAAACCTTTTTGTCCAGTTCTTGATGTAGACGGCGTAATTTCAGGAGGAAAACAATTTGATTTAGATATAACTTTACCAGAAGACAATCGTGACGTTATTTATGGAGTTGTAAAAAATTGTTTTAAAGAACCAGTTAAAGATGCTGTTGTAAAATTAGTGGAAGTTGTTTGCGAACATGGTAAAGAAGAAAGAAGACCTATTGGTCATACCTTATTTGATAATTCCTAAAGTACAACTTTTTAATAGTAGTCTTCTTTCTTCCTAC
>CAOKJE010000023.1 GCA_948468505.1 uncultured Clostridium sp.
TTCTACATTTTCTAATAATTTTTTATATCTTTCTTCATGTTCTTTTTCTATTTTTGCAACTTCTGCAAAAAGATATGCAATATGGTCAAATCCTTCTTCTTTTGCTTCTTTTGCCATTCTATCATACATATCTGTCCATTCATAGTTTTCTCCTTCTGCTGCTGCTTTTAGGTTTTCTGCTGTTGTTTTGATTTCTCCTCCTTGTAATAGCTTGAACCAGATTTTTGCATGTTCTTTTTCGTTGTCTGCTGTTTCTTGGAAAATAGCTGCTATTTGCTCATATCCTTCTTTTTTGGCTTTGCTGGCAAAGTATGTGTATTTGTTTCTTGCTTGTGATTCTCCTGCAAATGCCTCCATTAAATTTTGTTCTGTTTTACTTCCTTTTAATTCCATTTTTTAATTCCTCCTCTTTCTTTTTATTTTATATTGATTGTAAGAATTTTATACAATTATTTTTGATTTGTTTATTTATTTTTTGTATAAAATTTTGGTATTAAAAAATCTATGTAAGATGTTTTGTATCTACATAGCTTTTGGTACCGATGGTGGGACTCGAACCCACATGGTTTCCCGCTGGATTTTGAATCCAGTGCGTCTACCAATTCCGCCACATCGGCAAGAAATATGTGCTACTATATCTTAGCACATATTTCTTACCTTGTCTAGCTTTTTTCAAAAATTCTTGCTAGCTACTTAGGTCCTTAACCGTTCTTCTACCTCAAACTGGCTATTATAAAGTTCAGCATAAAATCCATTCTTTTGTAGTAACTCTTCATGATTTCCTTGCTCGACAATATCACCATGATTCATAACTAAAATCAAATCTGCATTTTTAATGGTAGACAAACGGTGTGCAATAATAAAGCTTGTTCTTCCTTTCATTAAATTATCCATAGCAGATTGAATTTGAATTTCAGTTCTTGTGTCTATGGAACTAGTTGCTTCATCTAAAATCAATATTTTAGGATTTGCTAAAATAACCCTTGCAATTGTCATTAATTGTTTTTGACCAGCAGATATATTGCTAGATTCTTCGTTAATGATAGAATTGTAACCTTGTGGCAAAGTTTTTATAAAGTGATGCACATGGGCCGCTTTGGCTGCTTCTATTACTTGGTCATCAGTTGCTTCTTCTTTTCCATATTTAATGTTATCTTTCACGGTTCCTCCAAATAGCCAGGTGTCTTGCAAGACCATACCAAACATCTTGCGAAGTTCTCCTCTATCAAAATCCTTGATATTGTGACCATCAATTAAAATGGCGCCATCTGCTACATCATAAAATCTCATTAGCAATTTAACCATGGTTGTTTTTCCTGCACCTGTTGGTCCAACAATTGCAATCTTTTGTCCTTCCTGAACTTTGGCATTAAAGTCTTTTATAATTGTAGTTTCTCCATCATAGCTAAACTTAACATGGTCAAAAGTAACATTTCCTTTTAAGTTTTCTACCTTCTTGTTTTCTTTTCCTGTATCTACTTCTTCTTGCTCTTCTAAAAATTCAAAAATTCTTTCTGCCGCTGCTATCATGGCTTGTAACATAGAAGATATTTGTGCAATTTGGTTAATCGGCTGAGTGAACTGCTTATTGTATTGGATAAAACTTTGTATGTTTCCAACCGTAATTGTTCCATTGATGGCTAAATATCCGTCCAGCAACAGCTACGCCTACATAGCCGAGCATTGGAAATAAAGTTCATAACAGGATACATTAACCCTGACAAGAATTGTGATTTCCATCCAGAGTGGTATAATTCTTTGTTAGCTTTTTCAAATTCCTTCGTTACCTTTTCCTCGCTATTGAAGGCTTTTACTATGTTTAAGCCTCCATAAATTTCTTCTACTTGACCATTTACTTCTGCCAAATAGGCTTGTTGTCTTTGAAAATATTTTTGCGATTTTCCGGACAATGTTTTTTACTAAAATCCCTGCTACTGGCAATATAATCAAAGAAATCAATGTCATTTGCCAGCTAATCGAAAACATCATAATCAAAATTCCAATAATAGTACATATGGATGTAATAATTTGTGTAATACTTTGACTTAGGTTAAAATTTAAGGTATCAATATCGTTTGTAATGATAGATAATACTTCTCCATTTGTTTTTTGGTCAAAATATCGCATTGGCAGTTTATTAATTTTTCGAATGATGTCATTTCTCATTTGGTAGGTTAGTTTCTGTGAAATACCTGTCATGGTAAAGTTTTGTATGAAGGAAAAAGCTGCACTTATTAGGTATAAAACTAATAGCGTAATTGCAATTTGACCAATTTTTCCAAAGTCAATTCCGTTTCCTCCTGCTATTTTGCTGACTAAACCATTGAAAATTTCTGTCGTTGCATTTCCTAATATTTTAGGTCCTACAATGGTAAATATGGTGCTTCCAATGGCAAATATTAATACAATTATTAAAGCAATTCTATGTTTTCCTAAATAGTGTTGGATTAATTTTTTGGCGGTTCCTTTAAAATTATTCGCTTTGTCAGTTGTTTGCTTTCCTCCGAGGCCCCATTGGTCCTCCTTTCATTGGTCCTGGCATACTAGTTCCCTCCCTTCCCATTTAGTTCTTCTTCTGATAACTGTGATAAGGCTATTTGTCGATAGGTTTCATTCTGTTTCATTAATTCTTCATGTGTTCCTATTCCTACCACTTTTCCTTCTTCTAATACCACAATTTTTTCTGCATTTAAAATGGTACTAATTCTTTGTGCTACAATGATAACGGTTTTATCCTTTGTTTTGTTGGCTAAAGCTTCTCGTAATTTACTGTCTGTTTTAAAATCTAAAGCAGAAAAGCTGTCGTCAAATACAAAAATTTCTGGGTCTTTGGCAATCGCTCTTGCTATGGATAAACGTTGCTTTTGCCCTCCTGATACGTTACTTCCTCCTTGTGCAATTGGTTCTTGATATTTCTTTTCTTTTTCTTCAATAAATTCAGTTGCTTGTGCAATTTTAGCAGCTTCTATCATTTGCTCATCCTTCATATAGCTGTTAGCATATTTTATGTTGCTTTCAATCGTTCCAGAGAACAATACTCCTTTTTGTGGCACTAACCCTATGATGTCTCTTAAAGCTTTTAAAGAAACTTCTTTAACATTTACACCATCAATTAAAAGTTCTCCTCCTGTTACATCATAAAATCTTGGTATTAAATTAACAACTGTGGACTTTCCACTTCCTGTGCTTCCAATAATGGCAGTAGTTTCTCCTGGTTTTGCTGTAAAATTCACATCCTCTAGTACTTCTTTGTCAGCATCTGGATAACGAAAAGATACATTTCTAAATTCTACTAGTCCTTTTTTACTATTATCGAATTTTTTAACTTCTGGTAGTTCGCAAATAACAGGTTCTGTTTCTATTACTTTATTGATACGTCTTGCTGATACAGCTGCTCTTGGTAGCATAATTGATATCATGGATATCATTAAAAATGCCATTACGATTTGCATGGTGTATTGAATAAATGCCATCATGTCTCCAACTTGTATCATACCTTGGTCAACGGAATGTCCTCCTACCCATACAATTAATATCATAATAGAATTCATTATTAACATTAGTAGTGGCATCATCATTGACATAGCTCGACTTACAAATCTATCTGTTTTCATTAGGTTGTAGTTTGCTACATCAAATCTTCCTTCTTCTTTTTTCTCTTTGTGGAAGGCTCTTATAACTGGAAGTCCTGTTAGGATTTCTCTTGCTACTTGGTTGATTTTGTCTACTAATTCTTGTAATTTTTTGAAGCTTGGCATAACGCTAATAAATAACGTTCCTACTACAAATAATACAGCTAAAATGGCAACACCAATAATCCAAGCCATTTGACTATCACTGTTAGTTAATACTTTAATAAATCCTCCAATGCCAATGATTGGTGCATATACTACTACACGAAATAACATGGTAATTAATTGTTGGATTTGTTGAATGTCATTCGTGCTACGTGTAATTAAAGATGCGGTTGAAAATTGGGTTAGCTCTTTGTTAGAAAAACTGATTACTTTTTTAAATACTTTGTCTCTTAACGTTCTTCCTAATTTAGCAGCAACCCTAGAAGATAGTAACATAATAGAAATAGCACATACCATAGTGATAGAAGCTACTGCTAACATTTGAAGTCCAGCTAATAAGATGTAGTTATTTTGTAATTTGTTCGTATCAACTCCTACTTTTTTGTATAATTCTTTTATAGCTCCTACTGCTGCCTGCTCTTTCATTGAATCTTGCATATTGTTAATTTTGTTGACTAACATTTGTTGTTTGGTTTGGCTTGCTGTTTCTTCATTTTGAAGAATTGCTATTTCTATTAATGGCGTTGCCATTATTTTAGACAATTTCTCTGTTTCGTCTTTTGAAATTTCTTTTAGCACATAGATTTTATCTGATTCTACTTGAAAATCTTTTCCCAAGTATTTATGAATTTTATTCTTTTCTTGCTTGCTAAGTTGATTTCCAGCTAATGTATAGTGATTTAAAATATCTTCTTGCTGATTATTTTCATTTTCTATCAACATAAGTAAGGTGTCCATATCTTCTTTTGCTATTAACTCTGGCACTGCGTTTTCTATTCCTCCTGCTTGAATTCCTATGTTTACGATTTTAGAAGTGTAATCTGGCAAAGCTAAATCAGTTGTTGCCTGAATACATAATAGAATAACAATTACTACTACTGACCAAAATGATTTTTTTAGATTTCTTAATACTTTTAGCATTTTTTCTCCTTCCTTTTGCAGGGATTAAGGGGATGCCCTTAACTGTAAGAGCGTAAGCGAACTACAGATAAGTAATACCTTTGGGTACGTTCCTTAAATCCCAAAAATAAATGACACTGTATCTTATGATTATAAGTGACACAGTGTCGACTGTTAGTGTTTTTATTGTGAATTTTGTGTGAATTTTGTTTTTAGTTTTTTAACCTACATTTTTCTAAAAACGCCTCCTACTTTTCCTAATATTTCACAATTTGGAACGATGATTGGGTCCATGGTAGAGTTTTCTGGTTGAAGTCTTATGTGGTCTTTTTCTTTGTAAAAGGTTTTTACGGTTGCTTCTTCCCCAATTAAGGCTACTACAATTTCTCCATTGTTTGCGGTATTTTGTTTTTTTACCAAGATATAGTCTCCGTCTAAGATTCCTGCTTCTATCATGCTTTCTCCTCTAACGGTAAGCATAAAGCTTTCACTGTTTCCTACAAAGTCGATTGGTATTGGAAAGGTGTCTGTTACGTTTTCTACTGCTAAGATTGGTTCCCCTGCTGTTATTCTTCCTATGATTGGTACTTCTACTAGTTCTTTTTGGGTATAAAAGTCTTTGCTTGATGTTTTCTTTGTTTCTCCTGAACCTCCTTTTAGTAATCGTAAGGTTCTTCCTTTTTTGTCTTGTTTTTTGATGTAGCCTTTTTCGTCTAGTTTTGCTAAGTAGCCATGTACAGTTGCTGTTGAGCTTAATCCCACTGCTTTTCCTATTTCTCTTACAGATGGTGGATAGCCTTGGGTCATGATTTGTTTTTCAATGAATTTTAGTATGTCTTTTTCTCTTTTATTTAATTCTCCTCTTTTTCTTGGCATTTTATTATACTTCCTTTCTCTTATTTTTTTCATCATATCATACAAACAAAAAAATGTCAAACATATTTTTGACATTTTTAAGATTTTTATTTTAATTGTACACTTTTAGGCGATATACATCCCTAAATAAAAGAGCATCAAAGTGGAGAACTAAGCACCACGGGACGAAAACTGTCGCTAGGGTAAGTTTCACCTGTCAAGCTACCGAATGCAAATACACCTGCGTTGCTACCATCGCTAGCAGGACGGCCACGTCTGAACACTTGGTAGCTAGGAATAGGAAAGTTAGAGCTACTAGAGTCCCAACTACCAGAATAGCTATTGCCAGAACTAGAAGTTTCATATACTGCATCTCCATATTTATTTGTATTTGCATTATAGTTTGTATTTTTATCACTCGAATTTCCAGCATACCAATCAAAATATTTATTTGGGTATGTGGCTGAATTACTAAAATCATAATTACCACTCATAGACTTATAACTGCTTAGTATTCCTGCTACGTATTCCCATGCTCCTCCTGCCATATCATATACGCCATATACATTTCCTGTTGTAGAAGCATTTCCTCCACCTACTTCATTATATTTACATGTTTTAGTTATATCTGTCACTGCTTTATCTTTTCCATCTGCTTCGTTACTACATAATCCTGTTATTGGTGAATAGTTTGTTGTATTATTATAATATGGGTTATTCCATACTTCACCATTTTTTCCATATACACTCATACTTAAATATGCTACTGCTCCCCATTCTGTATTTTTCATCATGTGTGAATCAATACCTGATGTTCCCTCTAGTGAATTACCACTTGCTGTTAAATTTCTACATACTGTAAATATATTTCCTACTGTTATCCCTCTCCAACTTGTTACATTTGGTTTTACTCTTATCTTTAAATCTATGTCAGTTGCTGAACCTCCATCAATTGCTAGTTGCGATGTTGTTGGATTTTCTACTACATTTGAAGCATTACTACTTGCCTCAAATTTTGCTACCCATATTCCTGTTAATTCTCCGAATCCTCCGTTTCCTGCATTTGTGAATGCTGGATGTACTACCCATGATCCTGGCATAGGCGTTGTATTTGTTATTTCTGTTGTTCCATCTATTGGTTTATTCGTTTTTCCTTGTAAGAATTTAACTTCTATGGTTTCTGCTGTACCACCTTTTGTTGGTACTTTATAGGCATATCTTGGTATCCATACCCAATAGCAATCGTTTCCTCCACCTGTTGTTTTAACATTTGCCCAATGATTTACTCCTGCTGTGTAATTATACCAATTACTTGGTTCTGTTTGTGTTAAATTATTAGATTCTTGTATTGTATATGGACTATTGGTTAAGTCCCATGCTACATAATATGTATTACTTGGATTGAATCCACTTGTATTTGGTTCATTTGCTACTGTTGTAAATGTTGGATTTTTAGGCTCATCTTTTACAGTTATTCCATTAAATATATCTGCTACTTTTATTTCATGATTCCCCTTTGTTGTGGTTAATGTTTTATCTATTAATTTTTCTCCTTCTTCTGATAATACACCATATTTTTCTAGTATTCCTTTTAAAGTATTATCTGATATATTTCCTTCATTTTCTGCTTGTTCACTTAATATATCAGTTTGTATCTCTTCTTTTATATTTGCTATGTCGGTTTCATTCTTTGCCTCTGTTGCTCTATTTAGTAACCCATTTTCTCCTGTTAATGTGGCTATACTAACTCCTGCTAGTATTAAAAGAATTATAATTGTAATTACCAATGCCACCAAAGTGATACCTTCACAACTTTTCTTTTTCCATACTTTTGTTATCTTTATCATATATTTTCCCCTTCTCTTTTGTCTTTCTTTATTTAGGTGTATTTTATCTTAAAAAATGAATTAAGTCAACTTGTTGTACGAATTCACTTCATTTGTTTGGAAAATAAAATAGAGTGCCATACTCCTGCTAGAATACTTGCACTCTTATATTTCTATTTTATATAAATACTTGGATCAACTGGAAGCGAATCCTTCCAAATCTCAAAATGAAGATGTGGCTCATCAGCAATCTCAAAAACCGCAGTATTACCAACTGTACCAACAGATTGTCCTTTTTCTATTTTCTCACCTTCCACAACAAATTCTGCTGTTAATAAATTAGAATACACCGTTTGGAAATTGTCTTCATGTTCAATTACAACAGTTAAGCCAAATCTTGGGTCATTTTTAATAGATTTTACTGTACCTGCTTCTGCTGCTTTTACCACTGTAGTTTTATCGGCTTTAATGTCCATTCCTAAATGAGTTGTCCATTCTTCTAAAGTTGTTGAATAAATCAAATTATCCTTAGCATATTCTCTTACTATTTCTCCTTCAACTGGCTTTTCGAAGCTCATTTCTTTTTTTGGTTCCTCTGTTTTAGTTGGCTTTGTATTGGTTGTTGTTACATTTGTTTTATTGGTTGTTTTGTTTGTATTGGTTGTATTTTTGCTTGCATTAGTTGTGTTGGTATTATTGGTTTGATTACTTGTATTTGTATTATTCGTTGTGTTATTTATTTCATTTGCTGCTTCTTCTACTGATTTTCCCATTTCTGTACTAGCACTTTGTGTATTTCCTGTGTTATTATTTGCCATATTAGCCATTTGTTCTAAACTCATTGTGCTGTTTTTCACATCGTTGTTTAAACTTTTGCTATACATAAATAAAGCAAACACAATCATGGCCAAAACAGCCACCCCAATTCCTGCATATAAAATAATTTTGTCAATCGAATTTTTTCCTTGTAAATTTGGTCTTCTATTTTCCCTTCTCATATAATCCTCCTTAAAAAAGTTTTGTTATTACAAGTATTTCCTATTTTTAAAGGATTATACATTTAATTTACAAAGAATTTATTTCTTTTATTTCTACATCTTTATAAAAATGATGGATAATTTCTTCTGCGTTTGCTCCTTGTTTTGCCATGCTATCACTACCAGTTTGGCTCATTCCAACACCATGTCCATAACCTTTTACTTGAAATTTCATTTTTCCTTCTTCTTTTATGATTTCAAAATTCGTTGATTTTAAACCAAATAGCGTCCTTGCCTCCACACCAGAAATTTCATGATTTCCAAATTTAATTGTTTTAACTCGATTGCCATCTGTGTATTCTATAATCTTAATCTCTTCTGGATTGGCAAAGTCTATTGCCATATCTTGATATTTTTCTTTTAGTTTAGCAAGAAGTTCTTCATTGGTAAGTTCTACTTCTGAGGCATATTGACTATATCCTTCTTCTCCAGCAGTCTCCACTACTTGCAAATAAGGCAAACCACCACCACCCCAAACATTAACAGGAAGTTCTGTTAGACCACCACTATTGGCATGAAAAAAAGCATTAATTGGTTGGTTATTATAAGTAATAATTTTTCCCTTTGTTTCATTTACGCATTGTTCAATTTTTTGCCAATTACTCTCACGCTTTGCTTCTTCCCATCTAGCCAACCTATCTTCTTTTGAAACCCATGCTTGACAACAAGTAGAATCATCACAAATATCGCTATTTTCGTGCTTTTTATTTTGCACCTTAAAAATGGTATATGTTCTTGCTACGATTGCTTGTGCCTTTAAAGCCTCGAGTTCAAAATCTGCAGGCATCTCTGCAGATACCACATGACATAAATATTGGTCTAGTGGAACCTCTTCTACTTCTTTTGTCTTTTGGTGTAATAGCTTAATCGTTCCATAATTTTTATACTCATATGGTGTATCTTCTTGTGGGCTTCCTTCGCTTCCTTGGCTTTCTTCTTCTACTATTTGTGTTTCTTCTGCATTTGCTGGTTTATTTTTTTTCGTGAGAAACGCTGGCATGAGAAAACAAATAAAAACAAAGATAAAAAAATATAACAGTAATTTTTTCATGAACCTCCCTCCTTTCTCTCAATCCTTGAAATGATTTTGGGGACGGAGGAAAAAATCATGGTTAACTTTTAAATCTACTATATAATTTTTGGAGTAAATGCCATGATTTTTTCCTCCGTCCCCAAAATCATTTCAAGCTTCTTTTAGTTTAGTTCTCATGTTTCCTAATATTTTGCGTTCAATTCTTGATACCTGCACTTGGGTAATTCCTAAAATTTTTGCTACTTGTGCTTGTGTCTTTTCTTTGTAAAATCTTAAGAGAATGATTTCTTTGTCACGTGCTTCTAGGTTTTCAATTAACTGCTTTACGGTTAGTCGATTGGTTATCATTTCTTCTTCATTTTGATGGTTTGATAATGTTTCTATTAAACTGATGCTGTTTCCATCCTTTTGGTTGGTATAGGTGCTTCCTTCAATCGATTCTACATTATTGGATGATTCCATCGCCATCACAATTTCTTCTACTGTTACTTTTAATTCTTTTGCTATTTGGTTGATTGTGATTTCTTCTCCTTTTTTACATAGATATTCTTTTTGCAATTCTTTAATTTTTACACTTAATTCCTTAATGCTTCTACTAACCTTAACTGGTCCATCGTCTCGAATAAATCTTTTAATTTCCCCAATCATATAAGGGACTGTATAGGTAGATAGTTTTACTTCAAAGCTTAAATCAAATCTTTTGATAGCCTTGATAAAGCCTAAAACACCAATTTGGTATAAATCTTCTAGTTCATAACCTCTTCCATTAAATCTTTTAACAATACTCCATATTAGACCATTATTTTGTTTGATTAATTTCTCCATTTCAAATTTGTCACCGTGCTTGGGCTTTTTTAATTTGCTCTACATCATTTTCGTACATATGCTAAAACCCTTTCTCATTTAATCTTTTGTAATCATTTGAAAATCCTCTTCCTCATTTTCTTCTCTTGACTTAATCTTCTTTGTCATTGTAATTTTGGTTCCTAAGTCAACAATAGATTCAATTTCCATTGTATCCATAAAGCTTTCCATAATAGTAAATCCCATACCTGACCTTTCTAAATTTGGCTTAGTAGTATATAAAGGCTCTTTTGCTATAGCAATATTTTCGATTCCTTTTCCTTGGTCAGAAATTTCTAAAATAATCTCATTCTCCTTTAAATGCCCTACAATCTTTACAATTCCTTGCTTATTTTCATATCCATGAATAATGCAATTTGTAACAGCCTCTGAAACAGCTGTTTTTATATCTGCCAATTCTTCTAAGCTAGGATCTAATTGCGAAGCAAATGCTGCTACTGCAACCCTTGCAAATGCTTCATTTTTGGCTTTACTAATAAACTCTAATTTCATTTCATTTTCAAACATAACTCTTTTCCTTTCTTTTTTTCTTCCTTTGATGGCTATTTGGGGCCAGGCACTAAGTGACCATAAATGGCAACTTGGGGACAGGCACTAAGTGACCATGTTATTGTCTTTTGTTGTTATACTTCTTGTAAGTCTTGTGCAACTGGTATTAGTTTTAAAATGCCACTCATTTCAAAAATTCTTTTAACACTTTGACTTAAGTTGCTAACTTCTAGTTTTGCTCCTAACATATTGGCAAATTTGTATCTTCCTATTACCATTCCTATTCCTGCACTATCCATGAAAGTGACACAACTAAAATCAAATATAACTCTTTTAGGCATATATCTTTCCATTTCATAATCTGCTTTCCTCCTTATCTTTTGTACACTACAATCGTCAATTTCGTCTGTGATTTTGAAGACTAAAAGCTTGTCTCCTTCATAAAATTTTGTTTCCATTTTTTCTCCCTTCTAAGGTTTCTCTTAATTTTTGTTTTTGCTTTTTTATTATAGTATGTTTTACATTTTTTTCCAAGAGTGAATTTTTGGAAGTTTTGTCGCTTTGTAGGAACTTTTCGACAAAACTTCTTATTTCATTCAACATAAAAATTTAATTTTCTAATCCCAAATGAAAAGGTGCCTTTTGCACAAGACACCTTTTTATTTTGAGTTCTATTTAATTTCCAAACAATTCCCTAACAATCGAATCCTGATTATTTTTGAATCTTTTCTAGCATCGCCTTATATTTTTCCAGTTTTGCCTTTTCTTCGTCAATTTTTGCTTGTGGTGCTTTGTTTACAAACCCTGGATTAGAAAGCATCTTTTCACATCTTGCAATTTCTTGATGCAATTTTTCTTTTTCTTCTTCTATCCTTTTTTGTTCTTCTTCTTTATCTATCAATCCTTCTAGTGGCATATATAGCTCAATTCCGTCAGTTATAATTTGAATTGCATCTTCTGGAATTCCACTTTTGTCATTTTGAACTTTTAAGTCTTTTCCAAATCCTAATTTTAGTAAAAATTCTTTGGCTTCTTCCATTTCTTCTTTATATTTTGTAGTTACAAAAATCAAGTCTGCTTTTTTGGATGGATGAATGTTTTTGCTGGCTCTTATGTTTCTTATTTCTATTATGATTTCTTTTAATTTCCCAACAATATCGTCATTTTCGTCATAGTCTACTCTTGCTTTCGTTTTTGGCCAAGTACTTACCATCAATTCTTTGTCATTATAATTGGCAAGTTCTGCATAAATTTCACTTGTTACAAATGGCATAAATGGGTGTAACAATTTTAAACTGTCTCCAAATACATAATTTAAAACAAAGCTTACTTGTAACTTGTCTTGTTTATTTTCACTGTAAAGTCTTGTTTTTGCTATTTCAATATACCAGTCACAAAATTCGTTCCAAATGAAGCTATAAATATTGTCTAAAGCAATTCCAAGGTCATACTCTTCTAGATTTCTAGTTACGGTTTTAATTAGGTTGTCTAATTTATTTAAAATCCATCTATCTTCTATTTTTAATGCTTCTGTTTTATATTTTCCGGTTTCAGCGTCTTTACTTTCTTTTCCAAATGCCAAAATTTCTTCTTTTGGTGCCATGTTCATGATAATGAATTTAGCAGCATTCCAAATTTTATTAGCAAAATTGGCTGCTTGGTCTAATTTTTCTGGCATGTAGCGAATGTCATTTCCAATGGTTGTTCCAGATAATACAGAAAATCTTAAGGCATCTGCACTATATTGGTCAATTACTTCTATTGGGTCTACCCCATTTCCTAAGGTTTTTGACATTTTTCTTCCTTGGCTATCACGCACAATTCCATGAATTAGAATGTCACTAAATGGTTTTTGTCCCATTGTTTCTAGTCCTGAAAATACCATTCTTGCTACCCAGAAGAAGATAATGTCATAACCAGTTACTAATACATTCGTTGGATAGAAGGTTTTTAAGTCTTCTGTTTCTTTATTGGGCCATCCAAGTGTTGAAAATGGCCATAGTGCAGAACTAAACCAAGTATCTAAGGTATCTGGGTCTTGCTCTAAATTAATAGCACCACATTTTTCGCATTTTTCTGGCTTTGTTTTAGAAACATTGGTATGCCCACATTCTTGGCAATAGTAAGCAGGGATTTGATGCCCCCACCATAGTTGCCTAGAAATACACCAGTCTTGGATGTTTTCCATCCAATTAAAATAGGTTTTTTCATATCTTTTTGGTACAAATTTGATATCGTCACTTCTTACTGCTTTAATCGCTGGCTCCGCTAATTCTTTCATTTTGACAAACCATTGGGTCGAAATTTTAGGCTCAATGGTGTTTTTACATCTTTCACATTTGGCAACGTTGTGGATATATTCTTCTTCTTTTACTAGGGCTCCTATTTCTTTTAGTTTTTCTACTATTTTTTGCCTTGCTTCTTTTAAATCCATTCCTTGGTATTCAGGAACTAAATTTCCCATTTTAAAGTTTTCGTCAAATACTTCTATTACTTCTAAGTTATGTCTTAAACCTGCTTGATAATCGTTCATATCATGGGCTGGTGTGATTTTTACAGCTCCTGTTCCAAATTCTTTTTCAACAAACGTGTCTTCTATGATTGGAATTTCTTTGTTCATAATTGGTAGGATACAGGTTTTTCCGCACGAAAGCTCGGTATCTTTCGTCTTCTGGATGTACGGCGATGGCAGTGTCTCCTAGCATGGTTTCTGGTCTAGTGGTTGCAACTGTAATGTAAGTGTCTGTGTCTTTTACTTGATAACGTATATGCCATAGATGTGAAGCTTCTTCATGATATTCTACTTCAGCATCTGAAATAGAAGTGTTACAGTCTGTACACCAGTTTACCATTCTTTTTCCTTTATAGATTAGACCTTTATTGTATAGGTTTATAAATTGCTCTAAAACAGCATCTGATAGACCTTCGTCTAAGGTGAATCTTTTTCTTTCCCAGTCACAAGAACATCCTAGTTTTCTTTGTTGTTCTTGGATGGTTCCTCCATAAAGTCTAGTCCATTCCCATGCTTCTTGGATAAATTTTTCTCTTCCTAGGTCGTGTTTTGTTTTTCCTTCTGCTTTTAGTTTTTGTACTACTTTCATTTCAGTTGAAATGGAAGCATGGTCTGTTCCTGGAAGCCATAAGGTGTTATATCCTTGCATTCTTTTAAAACGAATTAAGATATCTTGCATAGTATCGTCTAAGGCATGTCCCATGTGTAGCTTTCCTGTTACATTTGGTGGGGGCATCATGATGCAATAGCTTTCTTTGGTTTTGTCCATACTTGGCTTGAAATAGCCTTTTTTCTCCCATTGTTCGTATAATTTTTCTTCAAAATCTTTTGGATTGTACTTATCGTTCATTTTTCTTTTCCTCCTTCTTTATTATCAATGGTTCCTTGGTTTAAATGGTAACTTTTAGCCTTAAAACCACAAAACTCGCCCCTAGCATAAGGGCGAGCATATTTCTCACGGTACCACCTTAATTTATAATCTTTTTTGATTATATCTTGGTTAGCTTTTAACGTGGCTTAAACGGATATTTCTATTTTTGATTTCTCAAAATATCAACTAAAAAAGCTACCTTCCATTTATCTTTTTCTAAAGAAGCTTCCAGCCTTTGGCTTCTTTTCTCTTGTTAGATAAGTTATAAATGTACTCCTCTTTTTTCTTGTTTTTGTATGTTTTTATTATTATGACACATTTTTTCGTTTTTGACAAGTGTTTTTTTGATTTTCCCCTTTTTTTTTATGTTGATTTATAGTATAATTAAGTTAAGGATTTTTTCCTTAATTTTGAAAAAAGGAGTTTTAAAGTATGACAGAAAAGAGAGTACATTTAGTAGCAGGTACGGGTGAAAACGACCATATCGATATTTCTTCTTTCGAGGAGGAAGAACGGTTAAAGGATTTAGTCAGGGCTTTTAGCCCCAGTAAAGTATTCTGGGGACCTGTTAAGACGGAAAAAGAGGAATCGTTGATTTTTCCAAATCAATTGGTCTTTCTAGCCTTCCTTAATCTATGGAATGAGGGCTGGAGAAAAAAATAAGCTCCAAAAAGCGCTGATGGCTGTCTTTCAACCATCAACGCTTCTTTTTATATTCGTAAATCTTACACTTCCATTGCTTTTCGGTATAAATCAATAAAATCCTCTTTGGTAACTTCTCTTGGATTCCCTGGTTTGCAAGGATCTTGCATAGCTTTGTTGGCAAGCATCTCCAAATCTTCTTCTTTTACTCCATAATCTTTTATCGTTTGATTAATTCCCACTTGTTTGCTTAGCTCTGTTAGCATCCACACAAAAGTATTAATTACATCTTGGTCATTTAAGTTGGCAGCATCTGGTCTACCAATGTTTACCAAAATTTCTCTAAAGCGATTGGCACAAACCTCTCCATTAAATCTCATAACAATTGGAAGCAACATAGCATTGGCAATTCCATGAGGCGTATCGTAAACCGCACCTAATTGGTGTGCCATAGAATGTACAATTCCTAGTCCTACATTAGAAAATCCCATTCCTGCTATATATTGTGCCATTCCCATCATTTCAATTGCTTCTTCGTTTTTTTCGTTGACAGCTGCTGGCAAATATTTAAAAATCATTTGAATTGCCTTCATATGAAACATATCAGACATTTCGTTATGAGCTGCTGTAATATAACCTTCTACCGCATGTGTTAGTGCATCCATTCCGGTTGCAGCTGCTAGACTTTTTGGCATAGATGCCATTAGTTCGGCATCTACAATGGATAAAATTGGAATATCATTTGGGTCTACACATACCATTTTAATTTTTTCTTCTTCGTCTGTTATTACATAATTGATTGTAACTTCTGCTGCTGTTCCTGCTGTTGTTGGAAGGGCAATGATTGGCATTCCCTTGTTTTCAGTATTGGATAACCCATTTAATGATTTTACATCTGCTCTATTAGGGTTTGTTATAACAATGGAAATTCCTTTTGCTGTATCAATGCTTGAGCCACCTCCTACTGCTACTATAACATCTGCATTAGAGTTTTTACAAGCCTCTACGCCATCTGTTACATTTTTAATGGTTGGATTTGGCTTGATTTCTGCATAAGTTTCATAAGGAATTTGTGCTTGGTTTAATACGTCTTCTACTTTTGCTGTCACTCCTGCTTCGATTAAAGCTTTGTCAGTTACTAAAAATACCTTTGTAAATCCTCTTTTTTTGATTTCCTCTGCTAAGTTTTGTCTTGCTCCTTTTCCAAAATAAGATGTTTCGTTTAATACAAATTTTGTTGCCATTTTTGTTTCCTCCTTTGTTTTTTCTTTTTTAATTTGCTGTATAACCACTTGGTATATTAAATAATTTACTATCCACTTCTTTGGAAATAGTAACCTTTAATAACTCTTCGTAATCTCCTACTATGGTTTTAATGTAAATTAATTTATTATCTTCAAAATAGAATTTTGTTTTTACACTTTCATCTTGTTTTATTTCTATATCTTTCATTAAAAAGTCTGAAACATTTTCAAATTCTTCATAATAACAGTTCTTTCCTTCTATTTCTTCTTTCCCTTTTGTATATTTTGCATTTTTAACATTTTCTAGTTGTAGCGTAATTCTTTCTAAGTCAATATCATTGTTTCGATAAGTAGTATAAGTTTTTTGCTCATCCATTATCAAATAGGTATCACCATCTTTTACAATAAATTTAGATTTCTCTCCTTGATAACTTATATCTACATATGCCATATTATCTTTTCTAGCATAAAAGACTTGGTTTTGTCCATTTAATATTGTTTCAAAAGTATAAGTTGGTTTATTTATAAATTCTTCATATAGTGTATTAACTTTTGATTTTGTACCATCTAATACTGTTGCTACTTTATCTCCCGTAATTAACCACCCTATCATTCCAGCAATTAATGCTAATGCTACTATCACACTAATTATGATTAAAATTATTTTCTTATTCATTGTTTCCTCCTTCGTTTTTTCTTTTTATTTCTTATGCTAAAGCTCCTATTAAAATTTAATCTCCTAAATTAATTCCTATATTTCTTGCTGTTTTGATTAAATCGTCATCCATTTGAACTTTTCTTAAATTGCTTTCTTCGGTATTTCCAGACACGGCACCTATTTTGGTATTTTTTCCTACCACTTCTTCTAAGGAAACACTATCTAGTTTTCCATTTTTGATGATTGCTAATGTTCCGAATTTTCCTTCTAGTGCAAGTTCCATTGCTTTGGTTCCATATTTGGTAGATAGTACTCTATCAAATGCTGTTGGCGTTCCACCTCTTTGCATATAGCCTAAAGTAGTATTTCTTGCTTCTAATCCTGTTAATTCTTGTAACTGGCAAGCTACGACTTGTCCAATTCCACCTAGTTTTGTGTTATCAACTCCAGCGCCATTGTCTCTTGTTCCCATGATGGTAATTTCTCCACCTTTTGGCTTAGCTCCTTCTGCAACAACTACTACACTAAAGTTTTTTCCTCTTTTCTTTCTGTTTTCGATTTTTTCGGCTACTCTGTTGATGTCATAAGGCACTTCTGGAATCAAAGCTACGTCTGCACCACCTGCAATGGCTGCTTCCAAAGCAATCCAGCCAGCATATCTTCCCATTACTTCTAACACCATAATTCTATGATGCGTTGCTCCTGTTGTGTGTAATCTGTCTAATGCTTCCATGGCTACTGATACAGCAGTGTTATAACCAAAGGTGATTTCGGTACAAGCTACATCATTGTCAATCGTTTTGGGAACACCTATTACATTTACTCCTTTTGTAGAAAAGTCTCTTGCTGATTTTTGGGTTCCATCTCCTCCCAAGGTAAAGATACAATCAAAACCAAATTCTTTAATATTTTCAATTGCTTGGTTTGACATGTCTTTGTATTCTACTTCGCCATTTTCCTTTACTACCTTATAATTAAATAAATTGGCATTAGTAGAAGAACCGATAATAGAACCTCCTTTTGGTAAAATTCCTGTTGCTTCCCCATCTGCTGCTGTTGATAATAGTTCAAAATCCTTTTTTAATAGTCCATTATAACCGTCAATAATCCCATAACATTCTACACCATGATTTTCTGCTGTTTTTACAATCGCTCTAATAACAGCGTTAAATCCTGATACGTCTCCTCCATTGGCTAATATTCCTACTTTTTTTAACATGAAAAATCCTCCCTTTTTGTGTGTTGCTTTTTTTCTTTTCTTATTATATCAATAATTAAGATTTTTACAACACTTTTTAAGATATTTTTTATATTCTTTGTATGACAAAAAAACATGTCGCAAAATGTCAATACAATTATCTTAAAATTTATGGGATAATTATTTTGAATTTTAATGTAAGGTGGAATTTTATGATTAAAGAAAAAAGGAAGTCCAAACATTACACACAAGAGCAGATGGCAAAACGTCTTGGTATCAGTTTAAGGCAATATGTAAGAATAGACAATGAAGAAGATTTACCAAGAAGGGATGTTCTAAACAGTTTAATCACAGAATTAGAATTGACCAATGAAGAAATTGGAGAATATGTTAGAAAAATGTCTAAGAATATTGCCTAAAAAAATAAGGGCTTATTTTTTTACCCTCATTTTCCAACTATATGTTCCTATTTATTTAGTAGCAATATGTATATTTTGGATATCCGTTTTTAGCTCTCTTGCAATAATATTTTGAATTTGCGCCACCTCTTCTGGTTTTATTTCTTGAGCACCCACAATTACACTAACACTGTCACCATTTACAAAAATAACACTATTTTCAAATCCCTTGGTTCGAATTAAATTTTCACTAATCATAATACTATTTTTCGTATCATTAATTTTTTGTATTTCTTGGGTTGCTGTTTGTTTATTGATTTCTAATGAATTAGTACTATTTAATACCTTTTCATAAGTTTCTAATATTTGAGAATACATCGTCTCTCTTTCTAATTTAGATTTTGTAAAATAATCATTACTACTAGAATTACTGTTAGTTTGCCTTGTTTCTATACTTTGATTTGTTTTACTTTCTTCTGCATTGGTATTTGTATTAATAATAGTTTGATTTTCATTGGTAGTATTTGCATCTAGTAAATTTTCTTCCTTTGTAGCGTTTTGATTTTCTTGTGTATTTTCGGTAACTAATTCATTACTACTGACTAAAGTAGCATCGCCGATATCGGCTAATTGCATATCGTCTGCAGACTCCATTTGCATAGAAGTTTCTACAGCTGCTTGGTTTTTTGTATTATTGGTGTAGTTTAAATACCCTGCTGTCATTAGCATAAGCACAATCACATAAATAATCACTTGATTTTTTTTGAATAATTTCATTTTAAAATTCCTCCTTCTGATATTTTTTAAAATTTATCGCATTTCAAATACTTGAATCTTGTGAGTTGGTAACCCTGTTACTGCTTCAACAGCTTGAATGATATTGGCTTTTGTTTCTGTGTTGCTAGCTCCTTTGGCTGTTATAATGGCACCTTCTACTTTAGGGTTAATTACTTTTTGTGTAATAGGGATTTTTTCTCCGTTTTCTTCCTGATATATGATATCTTTTTGCGAGTCTGTTTCTTGAATCTTTCTGCTTCCCCCTGATGTGTCACTTTCTTCGGTATTACTTGTTTTAGTGTTTTCGTTATACATAGCTACCACTTCACTAGATTGTGAATAATTGATAAATACCTTAACCTCTCCAACGCCTTGCATTTTTGTTAGGATATTTTCTAATTGCTCTGCTAAATTCCCTCCTGCATCTGTTACTTCCCCGTGTGCTTGTTGCTTTTTCTGTATTATTTTCTAGCTTGGCTAATTGCTTAGAAGAGGTAGTGTTTTCTTGCTTGGTAGCTTGTTTATTTCCATTCCAAATTAGGTTGATAATTACGATAGTAACAATAAGCAATACGACAAAGAAAACTAAGTTTTCAATTTTCTTTTTGTTATTTCCGTCTCCCTCTCCCTTTCCTTTTGTTAATTCCTTTAATTTATCTCTAAACATTTTTCATTCACCCCATATTCCTCTATTAAAAATTTTTTGATATTTTGAATATCGATTTTTGTCACTTTTTGGCTTTTAGTTTCTTTTTCTTCTGGTTGATTTTTAGTTTCTTCTTCGTTTTGTTCTTCTTGCTTAATTGTAGTATCAATTGGCTTAATTTTTTGAATACCGTGTTACTATCTTTTCTTCCAAATCCTCTTCTTTTTTGCTTATATCCTCGGTTACTTTTTCTACTTTTAACTTAATTTTATTGATTTTGGTTTCCTCCTCTTTGTCGCTTATTTTAGCTTTAACCTTGCAACTTGTTACTTCGTATCCCTTTTCTTTTAGTTTTTTAGTAATATCTTTTTCTAACTCTTGTACATACAATTCTTTTATCCTTTCGTCCATCGAGCTTTGGTCTATACTAGTACTTGCACCTGTTTCAACATAATTCTCTAAACGAAAACTGTCACTATTTAACAAGTCCTTTTGGTTGATAAAAGGGGAAATAATTGTAAATAGCACATAGATTCCCATTACCATTCTAATATATTTTTTAGTTTTATTGTTTGGTAACAACATTTCTAAAATGGACACTACAACAATCGCAAGACCTAATCCTTTTATCCAAGAACTCATAAATTCAATCATTTTAGGCCATCTCCTTATCTATACATCATTCCACTATTAGATATTTTTAAAACCAGCGTTGTTCCAATTATAATCATAAAAGAAATACTAGTTAGTATGGCTAAAAAGATTTTAAAAACATCCCCAATTTGGTCTAACAAACCAATTATTTTATCATCTGCAATTGGCTGAACTACTCCTGCTAAGAGCTTATAGGCAAAGGTTAGTGTAGCTAATTTAATAATTGGCATAATGCAAATTCCTAAGATAATGATAACCCCGAACTAGTCCTATCGCATTTTTTAGAATAACTCCACAGCCTAGAACAGTATCTACCGCATCTCCTAGTATCTTCCCAACCACAGGAATAGCAGAACTTACTACGGCTTTGGTTGTTTTGGCTGTAATTCCGGTCCACACTACTAGACATCGTTCCTTCTAAGGAAATAACTCCCACAAATACGGTTAAGATTACACCTAGAAACCATACAACACCTGACTTAAAGAATTTTGCCAACTTGTCTATTTTTATCTGATTAGATAATTTTGATAAAATAACCAATGCTGTAAAAATCATAATAACAGGAAGAAGTACATCTTGTATGATATTTCCTATGAAATTTATCATAAACAAAATAATAGGTTCTATCACGCCACTTGTCGCAATACTTCCTGTAGACATCATAAGAGTTATTAAAAGTGGCACTAGCATATTCATAAAAGCAACCAAATTCGTTGTTGTATCTTGTACCATTTTCACGATACTCGAAAAATTAGTTAAAATAATAGTAATGATTAATATGTATTGCGCATAATAAATCAACTTCGAAATTCCATCATTTTCTAAACTTTCACTAATCGACTTTAAAACACTATGGATAACAATAATAACCAAAATACTTCCTATCGCTTTTAGTGTTGTTACTAACTCTTTTCCTAGCAAATTGAGAACTCTTTTTCCTATACTACTATTATCTACTTGTCCATTTATCGCATCACTTAAAATATCCTGGATTGTCATTTCCTCAAAAAACTCACCTGCATACTGCTCTGAATTTTTCAAAAAATCTTGTATTCCAAACTCCTCTTGCTGTTCCTTAATCATAGTTTCATTACTAGCATAGCTATAATTCCCTACAAAAGAACCTAAAAAAGGAACACAAAATGTTACTATTAAACATACAACAAGCATAATTTTTTTTCTTATTAATCTTTTCATTCGTAACCCCTTAACTCCTCTTTCACTTTCTTTGGTCATGGCAACTTGGGGACAGGCACTAACTAACCACAAATGGCAACTTGGGGACAGGCACCAACTAACCATCCTATATCTTTTAATTTGGCAATATTTTTAAGATTACCTCCAAAAGGCTTGAGATAATTGGAATTGACATTGATATAATAATAATTTTGCTTCCAATTTCAATTTTACTTGCAATAGCTCCTTCTCCAGAATCTTTACAAATGCTTACTGCAAATTCTGCCAAAAATGCAATTCCTGTTATTTTAATTAGTATTGCTAGAAAGGCACTATTGATTGATGCTTTATTGGCTAAGGATTGTAATAGTGTAATAATTCCTGTTAGCCTGTCCATCACTAATAGTAAAATTAGCACTCCTGTTAGTAAGCTAATGTAAATAGCAAATTCTGGCCTATATTGCTTTAATAAAATGATAATAATAAGTGCAACTAACGCAACTCCGATTATTTTAATTATTTCCACTTTTACTTCCCTCCTAAGAGTTTGCTCTTATCTTCAACTATCCGACAAATACTATAAAAGACCTGTCCCAAAACACGACAAAAGGGGTCTGTTGGTGCCTGTCCCCAAATACGACATCCCCAAATACTAAAGGTTGAATATGGTTCTAACGGTTCCAAATAGTCCACTTATTTCTTTGATTACCATGGTTAAGACGATTACTAGTCCTGCTAAAGTGGTCATCATAGCTTGGTCTTCTCTTCCTGCTCTTACTAGTACTTGGTGTAGCACAGCAACTAGTATTCCTATTGCTGCTATTTTAAATAGTAAATTGATATCCATTTTGCTTTCTTTCCTTTCCTTAAATATGAATTATTGATATTTTCAGGTTGTTTTTTACCCTATGATGCTTTTTGACCCCCGTCCTAAAAAATATTAAAAACCATCTCTTTAGCATAAGATTATTACTATGACCAATCCTATGGTGGTTCCTAGCTTGCTGTATAATTTTTCGTTTTTTTGCTTTTCTTCTTGTGCCTCTTTTATTTGTGTTTCTAAGAATTTTTGGGTGATTTCTATTTGGGCTATTTGTCCTTCTACGTCTGTTTGTCCTAATAGTTTTGATAGGGTTTTTAATACGTATTTATCTTCTATGGTAAGGTTTGTTTGACTTTCTTCTATTGCTTCTTCCCATGCAAGGTTTGCGGTTTTTGTTTCCATTTTTTCTTTGGCAAGCAGAAAAACTTGTCCTATTGTTTTGCTACAGTTTTTTGCTATTTGACTAAAAATTTCTGGAATTGGTTCGTAGGTGAATTGTATTTTTGATTGAAGCATGTTTAGAGCATTTTTCATTTCTTCTAACTGTTTTAGCCTGATTACGTATTTTTTGGATAGGTATCTTCCTATTAAGGTACAGGCTACTAAGACTAAAAATAGCATTAGATATTTTATCATTTGCATTGGTTTTTCCTCATTTCTTATTCAAATTATTATATTTTATGCAGAGTACTTTCTTTTTAGAACTTTTATCATAAAATTTTTTTGTTAAAAAATTTTAGAGAAAAAGTACCTTTTCTATTTGCTTTGTTTCAATTAATTGATTGATGCCTAGGTTGTTTTGGATGTCTTCCATTGTTTTTCCATGCATGGTAAATATCCCCTTCACTCCTGACCTTATAGCCTCACCGGATGGCACCGCACATCTTCTTTTGAGCCAATTTCGTCACAGGCTATTACCTCAGGCGCCATGGAACGAATTAACATTTTCATTCCTTTTGCTTTGCTGATATTTTCAATAACATCTGTTCTCATTCCTATGTCATTTTGTGGGGAACCTTTGTACATGGCTGCAATTTCGCCTCTTTCGTCTACTACTCCACATGTCATTCCTTTAAAATGGATTTCATTTATTCCATTGCTGATGTTTCGAATGATGTCTCTTAACATGGTTGTTTTTCCTTTTCCTGGTGGCGATACTAGTAAGGTGTTATATATGGTGTTGTTTTCCCTATCGATAATTTCTTTTAAGAGTTGGTTGCTACAATTGATTACTTCTCTTGCTATTCTAAAGTTTAGACTGGTTATGTATTTTAAATTTATGATTTCATTGTTTCCTATAACAGCTGTTCCTGTTATTCCAATCCTATGTCCTCCTCTTATGGTTAGGAAACCTTCGCATATTTGGTTTTTATAGGCATAAATTGAGTTTTCGCAAAGTCTTTCTAGCGTTTGTAAAATTTCCATGCTACTTACTTGATAGTTAATGATAATGTCAGCTTGTCTGGTTTTTAATAAAATGGCTCTTTCTACTCTTATTCGTATTTCTTGTAAATCTTTTTGCAGATTTTTGTCTTGTGATAGTGTATTTTTTAATAGGGTATAAATTGGGGTTGGAAAGTATCTTAGGACTTCTTCTATTTCCTTCATTTACAGCCTCCTTTGTTTTGTTATAACAGCTTATTTATGATTTTTATAAACAAAAAAAACATATACTATATTTAGTATATGTTCTTTGTTTATTCTATAGAACTTATTTTTTATTGATTACGATTCTATAAATAAGTCCTGTATTTTCGTCTTTTTCAACTTCTACTCGATAGGCTGTTTCTCTTTCGATTCCATCTTTGATAAATGCTATGTTTTGTTCTGTTACTTCATATTCTTCGCCATCAAAATGGATTTCTTTTATTTTTTCTTCTTCTTGTTCTTCCATATTTAATTGAACTGTTGTTATTAATCCTTTTACAGTTGTTCCTTGTATGTTAGTACCAACATAGTTTTCAAATGTTTGATTAAAAGCTGTTACTTCCATTTCTGTTAAATTATTGCTCCCTATTGTGTTAGCAGCTTGACTATATACGGCAGCTCCAAATATTGGGCTAAACATTTGTATCAATGGATTTTCGTTTTCTTGTAACCCTAATTCTTCCATTTGGCTTTTATTTACTTGACTGATTCGGTTTCCTACTTGTTGTAAGAAATTGCTTACTTTTTCTTCCTCATAGTTATTTAGTAACATTGCATTTTTGTTAGAAAATTCTTCTATTTCTACGGCATCTGTAAAGTCTATTTGGTTTTCAAATTGGTACTTAACTGTAGTTGTTTCACTTTCTTGCATTTGTAGCTCTACACTATATTCTTCTTTTACTGTTTGCATTTCTTTTAGTCCCCTATAGTTAGCACTAACGTAAATGCCTACATCTCCCAAGTTTTCGTCATTAACTGTTAAAGATGCATTATATTGAAGATTATCTTCTTCTTTTTTCTTTTCGAAAGTGATTTCTAATCCGTTTTTTGGGTTTGTAATTGACATTTTTATAGTTTTTCCTTTTTGCACCCAAACTGTGATTTCCCAAGTTACATCACTTTCTTCTGTGTCTTCTTCGATTGATTTAATGTAATTATCGATAGTGCTTGCTGTTATTTTAGCTGAATTTTGTTGTTTTTTTGCATATTGATTTAGCTTATCTAATGTGTTTTGGTCATTTTTTAAGGTTTCTAAAATTTGAATTATTACGTTTTCGAATTGTTTTTTGTTTATGCTTAATCGATATCCTGTGCTACTGTTTTCTTTTACCTTAGAAAACTGTTCTTTTTGTAATTCATTGTTAATTACTGTACTGTATGTTTCTTGCAATTTTTGTAATTCTTCTTTTGAGAATGGTAATTCTGCTAGATTGCTTATTTTTTGCGTATTTTCTAGTATGTCATTTAAAGAATCTGTCGCTTCATTTTCTAACTGGTCCGTTTCTACAGCAATGTGTTTACTTCCTACATATTTGGTTTGTAGCCCAATGGTGTTTTCTATCTTTTTGTAATTAATAGGAAAGTTTATATCGTCTGTGTAATTTAAGCTAATGTCTTGCGAAAATTTGTTATTTGTTTTATCGTTTTGTCCAGAAAAGCTGATATTAAAATCATTGATTGTTTTATATTGTTCTTCATTTTCTGCTTCTACATTCGGTGTAAATGTTCCTTGGTTATTGTATGGTGTATTTTTTTTCTTTTCAAAGTATTGCTTTAATCCGTGTGTCGATAAAACCTTCTTTTTCTTCTCCCATTTGTGCTACCTGTTTAAAAAACATCTCTTTATTGCTTTTAAATATATCGGTTGCAAAATAAGTAAAGGCGATTCCTGTTAATAAAATTAATATGATTAATATAATGATGATTATTAAAAGCTTTTTACTATTTTTCTTTGGCTCCATCTTTTTTATTCCCCTTTTTCTTTATTCTTCCCAGTTATGATAGATATTAGCAACATCGTCTAAATCTTCTAGTCTTTCGATTAGTCTTTCCATTTTTTCTATGCCTTTTTCATCTAGTGCTACTGTGGTAGTTGGAACCATTTGTACTTCTGCTTCTAAGAATTCTACCCCTGCTTCTTCTAGTTTTTCACGTACTGCTGTGAAATCTGCTGGTTCTGTAATAATTTCATAGATTTCTTCTAGGGCTTGGAAGTCCTCTGCTCCCGCTTCAATGGCAAGCATCATTAGTTCTTCTTCTTCCATGGTTGCTGTCTCTTTTTCGATTACCATGATTCCTTTTTTGTTAAACATATAAGATACACATCCGCTGGTTCCTAGGTTTCCTCCTGATTTGTCAAATGCGTGTCTTACATCTGCTGCTGTCCTGTTTTTGTTGTCTGTTGCCGCTTCTACAATGACTGCTACTCCGTTTGGTCCATATCCTTCGTATACGATTTCTTCGTAGTTTTCGTTACTGCTAGATGCTTTTTTGATGGCATTATTGATGGTGTCATTTGGCATGTTGGCTGCTTTGCATTTTGCAATTACGTTTTTTAGTTTTGAGTTCCCCGCTGGGTCTGGCCCTCCTTCTTTTACGGCTATTAATAGTTCTCTTCCTAATTTAGTAAAGATTTTTCCTCTTGCTGCGTCTGCTTTTCCTTTTTTGGCTTGTATGTTATGCCATTTACTGTGACCACTCACTTTTACTCTCCCCTTTCTTATTTTTCCTTGTATTTAAGCCCTTTTCAAGCTATTTTTTTACCCCAAAGTATTGTATCACATTATTTTAAATTTGTGTAGTATTTTTCACAAAT
>CAOKJE010000024.1 GCA_948468505.1 uncultured Clostridium sp.
GAAACAATACGTCAGGAGGAGAAGTAACAAAACCAGATGTAGCAAACGTAGAAATCACTAAAAATCCAAGTAATGTAGAAACTATCGAAAGAGTACAAGATATAGCGTTTAGTATCACAGCAACAGGAGAAGGAACCAAAACCTATCAATGGTATGAAAACAATACAAATGCTAACAGTGGAGGAACTCCAATAAGTGGAGAAACAGAACCAACCTATACAATATCTGCCAATGACGTAACCACAAGTCTAAACGGAAAATACTATTATTGTGTTGTAACGTTAAAAAATGGAACAGCAACCGATACCAAAACAAGTACACCTGCTAAACTAAATGTAGTAGCAAAAGCAACCATAACCAAACAGCCAGAAGAAGTAAACGTAATAGCTGGAAAAACAGATGTAAACTTTACAGTAGCAGCAACAGGAGAAGGCACACTGTCTTACAAATGGTATAAAAATTTAAGTAATGCAACCACAGGAGGAACCGAAGTAGCAACAGGAACAACTTACAACATACCAGCAGAAAGTGTAACAAATACCTTAAGTGGAAACTATTATTATTGTATTGTAACGCAAAAATATGGTAGTTCAATAACTACAATTACTTCTAACTCTGTTAATTTGTTAGTAGTTTCTCCAGCCACAATAACTAAACAGCCAACGTCTGCAAATGTTAAAGAAGGAACAGCAGTAACCTTTAGTATAGCAGCAACAGGAACAGGAATAACAGGATATCAATGGTATCAAAACAGCACAAGTGGAAATAGTGGAGGAACAGCAATTAGTGGTGCAACAAATGCAACCTATACAATACCAGAAAAAAATGTAACAATCGACTTAAATGGAAAATACTATTACTGTGTGATTAGTCAAACTTATGGAAGTTCAACTATTACAATCCAATCAAATGCAACAATATTAATGGTAACAGAGAGTGAAATAGCAAAAGCAAAAAGAAAAGGAAATATACTTAGCGAAAGTGAGATAACAACACTTACAGATAATTATAATAACAAAGTAAAAGTACCAGAAGGCTTTAAAATAGCATCTGACTCTGCTAATAATGTAACAGAAGGAATTGTAATTGAAGACGTAAGTCACGGCGTAACAGCAGGAAGCCAATTTGTATGGATACCAGTAGGAGTTGTTAAATATTCAGGAGGAACGAAAACAATTAATTTAAACAGATATACTTTTGATGATACCACAGGAGCACCAACAGCACGAGGAACAGATAAAATAGGAGGTTGGCAGGAGTTAGCAAATTCAGGTTATGGAAATACAACAGCAAAAGATTTGGAAGGATTTAAAACAAGTGCGACAAAAAACGGAGGATACTATATTGGTAGATATGAGGCAAGAACGGGAATACAAAGAACAAGCAATACTACATTAACAGCAGCAACAGTAAAACCAAGCGACTATGTTTATAACTGGATAACTCAACCACAGTCTGCAACACAAGCAAGAGCAATGTATGATAAAAGTATGAACAATTTTACAAGTGATTTAATCAATAGCTATGCATGGGATACAGCAATAGTATTCTTGCAAGAGTTTGACAATAGAAGTAAAAAAGATATAGCATACTCGAATCAATACACTCTAACTTATAATCTGGCACAAAAAGGAACGAATAATATAGAAGTAGAAAAACAAGATAAGGTATGTAATGTATGGGATATGGCAGGAAACATTCAAGAATGGTCAACAGAAACAACAACTAGTTATTCTTCTCCTTATCCATGGTCATATAGAGGTGGTTATTATAGGAGTATTTATGATTATGTAAAGAAACGTGGCGGTTGGTATGATGGACCAGGAGATTTCGACTATTCTGGATTTAGACCAATAATTTATTTAAAGAATTAAAATACAGAAACAATAAACTTATCGGAAAAATTTTTCACGACCACAAAAAAAGAAAAAACATAATAGCATAAACCCTAAAAACTCTTAATATAAATATAATAAATATTTATATTAGGAGTTTTTAAAATGATAATCATCCACAAAAAAAGAATTAAAATAATAATATCCTGCCTGCTAATTGCGTTATTTGCCTTTTCCTTTCAAATCGCAAACAATCAAACTAAAAACGAAAACACAACACAAAAAGGAGGGCAAGAGCAAAACACAATGGAAACCACAGCAACGCCAGTATCAGGAAAAACCATTGTAATTGATGCAGGACATGGTGTACCAGATGAGCGGTGCACAAAGTAGTTCCCGGTACCACAGAGGCTGAAACCAATTTAAAAATAGCATTAAAATTACAAAATTTATTAGAAACAAGTGGAAGTACCGTAATCTTAACAAGAAGTGACGAAAATGCAATCTATGACCTAGATAGTACCACATTAAAGCAAAAGAAAATAAGTGACATTCATAACCGAGTAAAAATAGGAAACGAATCAAGTGCCGACATTTTTGTTAGTATCCATTTAAACAAAATCCCACAAAGCCAGTACTGGGGTTGGCAATGCTTCTATAAAAATGGAGACGAAAAAAGCACCAATTTAGCCAAACAAATTCAAAGTAACTTAAATGATTCCATACAAAAAGAAAACAAAAGAGTTGCTATGAAGCTAGATACGGTATATATTATGAAACATGTAGAAATTCCAATTTCGATTGTAGAATGTGGTTTTTTATCTAATCCAGAGGAAGAAAAATTACTTCTTGAAGACGAGTATCAAAATCGATTAGCATGGGGAATTTATAATGGAATTACGGATTATTTTTATGATAAAAATTAGAGTTCGAAAGGATTTCGAGCTCATTTTTTGCATTTTTAGGAAAAAAGTGGTATAATAAAAATGTAGTACCGTAAAAGGGGGAATACATATGGGAAAAAAGGAAGAAAATAAAATAGTAAGCTTTGACGGATATAAAAATAAGAAAGAAAAGAAACAAAATGAATTCAAAAAAGGTCTAAGCGTTGTTGTAAAACAACCAATAGAAGGACAAGAAGCAAAAAAACAACAAATAAGAGACTTCCAAATAGAGAAAAAGAAAGAAAAAAGAATAGAGCAAAGAAATAAAAGAGTAGTTATGGCAGGGGTTAGTTTAGCAGGAGCAATAGCTGCAGCAGTTGGAATAGTAGGATGTGAACAAACAAAAGAACAAAAAGAACAAGAACAAGCTAAGTATGTTAAAAAGTTAGTAGAACAAAATACTATGGAAAATGAAGAAATGACCAAAGAAGAAATCATAAGAAAAGTAGTTGATGCAATGGAAATTACAGAAGACGTAAAAAATTTCATGAACAACATGTATATTGAATTAACAGAACAGCAAACAGGAAATACTGAACTTACGACAGAAAATATAGAATTTGCAGACAGCAGATCATGCCAAAATCTAGCCTATTTAGACGAAGAAAAAAATGAAATAATTCTTCATAGTGGAGACCCTTATGGTACAATAGAAAAACTCAAAAAAGCGGGAATTTCTTATAACACAATAGAAGATGTAGATGTTTATCGAGTAAGAAAAAATGGAGAAACAATAGATACGATGGCGTATAAAGCTGAAAAATATTATCAAGCAAAAGAAGGGGCACAATACGAGCAATATGACGAAAACTATATCTCTATCCTTCAAAAAATGGGAAGAGTCGTACCAACAGGTCTAGAATATGCAAGAAAAATAGAAGCAACCAACATCAGTGACAATGATAAGATATTACTAAAAAATCAATTTATCAGTTCACTGGAAAAATTTTTTGAAAAGGAAAACGAAGTCGAAATGGAAAATCTAATACCAGATGAACCAATAGAGCAAGACGAAGAAGAACGCTAATCAAAAATAAATAATGTATAAAATTTCCACTCTTTGCAAACAATATGTGTAAAACATATTAAAAGCAAGGAGTGGAATTTTTTGAAAACAAACAAAGTATTAAAAATAAATGGAACCCTATTAGACAAAGAGCAACTTAAGAATCACTTGCAAAAACAAGCAGCAAACCATAACCTAGCCAATAGGTCCCAAAAAGAAACCTATCCTGTCCCACAAATGTTAGAAAATTTCCAAGTAATCGAACAAGTATACAATCTATTAAATGAACATTTAAAACTAGGAATAAGTATCCATCCAGCAGGAGAATGGTTACTAGATAATCTCTATATCATAGAACAAACCGTAAAACAAATTGAAAAAGATTTAACCTTAAAAAAATATACCAACTTTGTAGGAATAGCCAATGGCCCCTACAAAGGATTTGCTAGAATTTATGTATTAGCAGCTGAAATTGTAGCATATACCGATAACAAAATAGAAAGAAAAGACCTAGAGGATTATTTAGCAAGTTATCAAACGAAAAAAACACTAAGTATGGAGGAAATATGGAGTATAGGCATATTTCTTCAAATTGCTATGATTGAAAATATTCGAGAAATTTGTGAAAAAGTCTATAGCTGTCAAATGCAAAAGTACAGAGCAGAAAACATCGTAGAAAGATTAGTAGAAAACAAAGTCAAAACGGAGCAACACTTTAAGGCAAAACAAAAAAAGCTAGAAAAAGATGTATTTAAAAATATGAAATATCCTTTTATTGAGTACATGTCCTACATTTTAAAACGCTATGGAAAAAAAGGATACAATTATCTAAAAGCCTTAGAAGAAGCCGTAGAAATGACAGGAACAACCGTAACAGAAGTAATCAAAAAAGAACATTTTGACATAGCCGTTCGAAAAGTATCCATTGGAAATAGCATAACCAGCATCAAAAAAATTGGAAGAATTAACTTTTTAGAAATCTTTGAAAAAATCAATGGGGTAGAAGAAATCTTAAGACAAGACCCAAGCAAAGTCTATGAAAAAATGGATGACAAGACCAAGGAATATTATCGAAACAAAATAAAAGAAATTTCCCAAAAAACAAAAATATCAGAAATATACATTGCCAAAAAAACATTAGAATTAGCCAAAACAGCCAATATTGGTAGCAAGCAAGCGCACATAGGATATTACCTAATCGACAAAGGAACCAATCAATTATATGATATTTTAGGTTACAAAATAAGCAGAAAAATGAGTAATGCCGACAAAACAAAGGCGTATCTATTAGCAGTAGCAGTGCTTAGTATTCTTTTATCGATTCGGCATGAGTAGCCTAATTAAATTGAATATCATAAGCTTTTTCATATTCTTAATACCAGCAACTGAAATTGCCGTGCAAATAATACAATACATTTTAAGTAAAGTAGTAAAGCCAAAGCTAATCCCTAAATTGGACTTTTCAAATGGAATTGACAAAGAAAATAAAACGATGGTAGTCATTCCGACCATTTTGAATTCCAAGGAAAAAGTACAAGATTTAACTAGAAAATTAGAAGTATATTATTTGGCAAACCAATCTAAAAATATTTATTTTACCTTACTTGGAGACTGTCAAGAAAGTGACAAACAAGAAGAAGACTATGACCAAGAGGTTATGCAAGAGGGTGAAAAATTAATAAAACAATTAAATGAAAAATACAAAAAAAATCAAAACAAAATGCAAATTTTTCATTTTATCTACCGAAAACGTGAATGGAATGACAAAGAAGGCAGTTTTTTAGGTTGGGAAAGAAAAAGAGGAATGCTTACCCAATTTAACCAATATTTACTTCGGAAAAATAAAAAATCCATTTCGTGTAAACACCTTGGAAAATCAAGAAAAAGAAGAAATTAAATATATCATAACCCTAGATGCTGATACAGACCTAATCTTAAATTCTGCATTCCAATTAGTAGGTGCCATGGCGCATATTTTAAATAGGCCAGTTCTAGATGCTCAAAAAAACATAGTAATAGATGGTTATGGTATCATGCAACCACGAATTGGTGTCAATCTAGACATTAGTTACAAAACCCTATTTACCAAAATATTTGCTGGGGCAGGGGGAATAGATTCTTATACAAACGCTATATCAGATACCTATCAAGACAATTTCCAAGAAGGAATTTTTACAGGCAAAGGAATTTATGATTTAAAAACATATGAAACGGTGCTAGAAAAACAAATCCCAGAAAATACAGTTTTAAGTCATGACCTATTAGAGGGATGTTATTTACGATGTGGATTAGTTAGTGACATTTTATTAATGGATGGTTATCCAACCAAATACAATAGCTTTATGAATCGACTTTCTAGGTGGATTAGAGGAGACTGGCAAATTACCAAATGGCTAAGCTTTAAAAGTCCTTTTAACTTACTTTCGAAATACAAAATATTAGACAATTTAAGAAGAAGCTTAATAGAAATAGCCATTATAGTAGCAATTCTATATTGTAATTTAATAGGTATTCTAGATGCGAAAAAAATTTGGTGGAGTGTCACAATTTTATTAGGAATTGCAATATTTCCATATCTATTAGAAATCGTAAATGCTTTAATTTTTAGAAAAGAAGGAGAAGAAAAACAAAAAACATTTGCTCCCAAAATATCAGGCATTAAGGGGAGTCTTTTAAGAGTCCTTCTTACCCTTCGGATGTTTAAGCTATAAAGCCTATATCTCAGCAAAAGCTATTTTAAAAACAGTATATCGAGTAGTTGTCAGCAAAAAGCATTTATTAGAATGGACGACATCAGAAGAAGCAGAAAAACAAGCAAAATCAAGTTTAGTATCTTACTACAATCAAATGGCAATCAATGTATTAGCTGGAGTTATTGCAATTAGTCTAGGTCTACTAAAATGGAATTTATTTGGTGTTTTATTAGGCTTATGGTGGATAATAACACCAATGATTATGTGGTATGTAAGCCGAGAAATCAAAAAAGCAAATGCCTTAGAGCAATTAAATCAAGACGAAAAAGAATATGTATTAGAAATTGGAAAAAGAACTTGGAAGTACTTTGAAACTTACCTAACAGAAGAAAACAACTATCTAATACCAGACAACTATCAAGAAGACAGGAAAGAAAAAATTGTACCACGAACCTCTTCCACCAATATAGGATTATCATTACTTGCCGTTATTTCCGCCTATGACTTACAATATATCAAATTAGAAAAAGCGATGGACTATATCAGCAAAATCCTTCACACCATAGAAAGTTTAGTTAAATGGAATGGACATCTTTATAATTGGTACAACATTAAAACCAAAGAGCCTTTAAACCCAAGATATGTATCAACTGTAGACAGTGGAAACTTAGTAGGATATTTATATGTAACCAAAGCTTTTTTAGAAGACCAGATAGCTCAGATGGCCCAAATGGCCCAAACAAACCCGGAACCAGTGGGGACAATGGCCCAAACAAACCCGGAACCAATGGGGACGATGGAGATAATTAATAAACTGATTGAAAATACGGATTTTAGTGTGCTTTATAATCAAGAGCAGCAAATTTTTTCGATTGGATTTAATATTGAAGAAAATAAAATGACAGATTCGTATTATGATTTGTTAGCAACAGAGGCAAGGCAAGCAAGCTTGGTAGCGATTGCTAAAAAGGATGTGCCAAGTAGACATTGGAAGTTTTTAAGTAGAACGCTTACGACTTTAGGAAAATATAAAGGATTAGTTTCTTGGTCAGGAACGGCTTTTGAGTATTTGATGCCAAATATTAATATTCCAAAATATGAGGGGAGTTTATTAGATGAGTCTTGTAAGTTTTTAATAAAGACACAAATGGAATATAGCAAAAATTTAAACTTACCTTGGGGAATTTCGGAGGCGGCTTTTAATGTAAAAGATTTGCAATCTAATTACCAATATAAAGCTTTTGGCGTACCTTGGTTAGGGTTAAAAAGAGGCTTGGCAGACGAGATGGTGGTTTCAAGTTATGGAGGAATATTAGCAATTGGAGAGGTGCCTAAGGAGGAAATTAAAAACTTAAAAATACTAGAAAAACAAGGGATGTATGGCGAATTTGGTTTTTATGAAGCAATTGATTATACACCACAAAGGGTAGAAAAAGGTAAAATAGCAGCAGTAGTAAAAACGTATATGGCACATCACCAAGGATTGATTTTATTAAGTATTAATAATTTATTTTGCAACAATATCCTGCAAAAAAGATTTATGAAAAATCCTGAAATGGAGGCAGTTAGTATTTTGTTACAAGAAACTATGCCAGAAAAAGCAATTATTACAAAGGAAAAGAAGGAAAAAGTAGAAAAATTAAAATATAAGGACTATGAAAATTATGTACAAACCACTTATAAAAAAATTGACCAAAGATTGGTTACTGGAAACTTCATTTCCAATGAAAACTATGTAATTGCTATGAACCAAAAAGGCCAAGGAGTTAGCAAATATAAAAATATTTATATTAATCGATTTAAAACAACAGAAGACTATCCACAAGGAATTTTCTTTGTGATTAAAAACATCAAAACAAAAAGTATATGGAGTTCAAATTATGACTTTAATGAAAACAAAGAAAATAAGTATCAAATAAGCTTTATGCCAGACAAAAATGAGCAAGAAATAACAGATGGAAACATCAAAACCAAAATTAAAACAACCATCAGTTCTAACCATCATGATTTTGGGGACGGAGGAAAAAATCATGTTGATGAGTTTGGTCAAAGTGCTCCAGTGGAATTAAGAAGAATGATTTTAGAAAACCAAGGAAATGAAGAGGAAATTTTAGAAGTAACTTGTTACTTTGAACCAGTATTATCGCCAAAAGAGCAAGACTATGCACATCCAGCCTTTAATAATCTATTTTTAATTAATCAATTAGACGAACAGACCAATTCTATCATTGTACAAAGAAAAAATAGAGAACCCAATGCACCAAAACTATATCTAGGTGCCAACTTATCCACAAATAGTGAGACAGTTGGGGATTTTGAATATGAAATTGATGCCGAAAGGTTAATCGCAAGAGGAAATTTGGGAATTCCTAATCGAATTAAAAATTCTATACCATTATCCAAAAAGACTGGATTGGTTACAGAACCTATTGTAGCATTGAAAAGAACGATTAAAGTAAAACCAAGCCAAAAAGCAACCGTGGACTTTATTTTATCGGTTAATGAGAGCAAAGATTTGGTATTGGAAAATATTAAAAAATATCAATTACAAGGAAATGTAACAAAGGAATTTGAATTAGCTAAAGCAAGGGTAGAGGCAGAAAGTAGGTATTTAAGTCGAAAGGGAAGTGACATGGCAATCTATCAAAAAATGCTATCTTATCTCGTTTTCGACAATCCTATCAAAGCAGAAAGGTTGCAAAATAAAAAGAACCATAGCAGCAGCTACCATCAAAGTGACCTGTGGAAATATGGGATTTCAGGTGATTTACCAATTGTTTTATTAAAGGTAAGCAATGTAAGTGATAGTTATATTGTAAAAGAAGTGCTAAAAGCTTATGAGTTTTTTAGAATGAAAAATGTAGATACTGAATTAGTGATATTAGACGAGGAAAAGCATAGTTATGAAAATTTTGTGAAGGAAGAAATTGAAAACAGTATTTTAAATCAGCATATTGGTTATTTGAAAAATCAAAAAGGTGGAATTTTTACTTTAAATAAAGGAGAAATTGCTAAAAAAGACATCGAACTGTTAGAGTTTCTAGCACAAATCGTTATTGATAGTGACAAAGGAAGCTTAAAAAATAATATAAAGGAACTAGAAGAAAGCTATTTAGAAAAGCAACAAAACATGGGTCAAGAAGTAGCAAGTTTACTACTACCAGAAGAAGACAAAGAGGATATCGATATTTTGAAATCTCAAGAAGATTTAAAATATTACAATGAATTTGGTGGATTTTCAGTAGATGGAAAAGAATATTGGATGAGAATGAACCAAGAAAATAGACTTCCTACTGTATGGAGTCACATTTTAGCTAATGAAAAATTTGGAACAGTGATGACAGAAAGTATGGGAGGTTATAGTTGGTACCAAAATTGTAGGTTAAACAGAGTATCTAGTTGGTGTAATAAACCAAGCCAAGATATTCCAAGTGAAGTCATATACGTAAAGGATGATGAAAGCAAAAAAGTGTGGTCACTTGGTTTAAATCCAATGCCAGACGATAGAAATTATAATGTTGTTTACGGCTTTGGTTATTGTAAATATATTCATAAAAGTAATGGCATCGAGCAAGAGTTAGAAATATTTGTACCAAAAGAAGATGCTTGCAAAGTCAGCCTCTTAACTTTAAAAAATACTATGCCAAATCGAAAGAAATTAAAACTATATTATTATATTAAGCCAGTCATTGGAGAAGACGAAATTAAGTCAAATGGTTATATTGATTTGAAATTTGATAGTAATAATAATTTATTACAAGCTAAAAACTTATATCGAGAAGACTTAGAAAAGACAAGAGTTTATATTTCTTCGAGTGAAAAAATAAAATCCTATACAGGAGACAAAAATTTCTTTTTAGGAGAAGGTGGAATTAGCAATCCAGAAGGAATTAGAAAAGCTTCTTTAAACAATGAAAATTCTCTAGGTAGAAAACCCTGCATGGCTTATGAAATTGAAATTGAGTTAGAAAGTTTTGAAGAAAAGCAAATCTCTATAATATTAGGTGCTGAAGAAGAAGAAATGGATTGCAAAAATATGGCTTATAAGTACCAAAAAGTGGCCAACTGTAAACAGGAATTTAACCTAGTTAAAAATGGATGGAAAGAGTTCTTGGGAAAACTGCAGGTGTATACACCACTAGAATCTACTAACATTTTATTAAATGGATGGGTAGTTTACCAAATCATTAATAGTAGATTATTAGCAAAGACGGGATATTATCAGTCTGGTGGGGCTTATGGTTTTCGTGACCAATTGCAAGATACCATTGGGTTAAAATATTTAGATCCCGAAATTGTAAAACGCCAAATTATTAAACACAGTAAACATCAATTTATAGAAGGCGATGTAGAACATTGGTGGCATGAGGAAAATCAAAGAGGAATTCGAACCAGATTTTCAGACGATTTATTGTGGCTTGCCTATTTAGTTATCGAATATATCAGCTTTACAGGAGATAAGAGCATTTTAGACATAAAAACGCCATACCTAGAAGGAGAACTCTTACAAGAAGGACAAGACGAAAGATATGAAAAATATTTGCCAAGCAAACAAGAAGGAACAATTTACGAGCATTGTATCAAAGCGATTGAAAAAAGCTTAAACTTTGGCGAAAATGGCTTACCTAAAATTGGCTCTGGAGATTGGAATGACGGATTTAGTACCGTAGGAAATAAAGGAAAAGGTGAAAGTGTATGGCTAGGTTTTTTCTTAAGCTTAATCTTAGAGCATTTTATTCCAATTTGCCAAGAAAAAGGAGAAGAGCTAGTTGCACGGTAAATATGAAGAAATACGAAACAACTTAAAAAAAGCACTAAATACCAATGCGTGGGATGGCAGATGGTACAAAAGAGCCTTTATGGATGATGGAAATGTACTTCGGAAGTATGGAAAATGAAGAATGTAGAATTGACAGCATTGCCCAAAGTTGGAGTGTCATTTCAAAAGTGGGAGATAATGATAAGAAATATATCTCCATGGAAAGCTTAGAAAATCATTTAATTGACCGAGAAAACGGTATTATCAAATTACTAGACCCACCATTTGAAAAAAGTAAGTTACAGCCCGGTTATATCAAAGCATATTTACCAGGGGTTAGAGAAAATGGAGGACAATATACCCATAGTTCAACTTGGGTTATCATAGCAGAAGCAATGCTAGGATTTGGTGATAAAGCCTTTGAGTTATACCGTATGATAAATCCAATTGAGCATAGCCGAACAAAAGAAGCAAGTCAAAAATATAAAGTAGAACCATATGTTATACCAGCAGACATATATGGCACAGGAAACTTAGCAGGACGAGGAGGTTGGACTTGGTATACTGGTTCTGGTAGTTGGTATTACAAGGCAGGAATTGAACATTTATTAGGACTGAAAGTAGAACAAGGCTATCTAAAAATAGAACCTTGTATTCCAAAAGATTGGAAAGAATATCAAATAAAATATCAACATGGAGACAGTAGTTACAATATTACCGTGAAGAATCCAAATGAAAGAAATAGCTTTGAAACAGAGGTTAGCAAAGTGTTTTTGAATGGTAATGAGGTGGAAAATTATATTAAGTTAGATGGTAGTAGGAATAGCTATGAAATAGAAGTTGTTTTGTAGAAAACTTGACATCTTACTTGATTTATGTTAATATTAATGTTATGAGTCGCAAATAGTTAATAGGCGACAAGAGTAACTTGCAAACCAGAAGTCAAATGACAAGGAGGAGAAAATGTTTTTAATAATAGCTGCATTATGTTTTGGTTTATCACTATTGTTTGCTTGGGTAGGAATAATTTCTTGGGATACTTTTATAATAAGTACAATGATTTTTTGCATTGGAGCGGCAATAGCTGAAAAGTCATAAAAAAGATAAGAAAAAGGGGGCGTTGCTACGACCTTTTTTCTTTAATGTTTCAAGAAGTGATGTTTTCTGTCCCCTCCAAAAAACATCATTAAAAATCATAAAAATTTCTAAATTCATAGCCTTGTTCTCTTAAATAACAAATAGAGTCTTTTAAAATAGCAGAGGTATCGTTTACATCATTAGTATCGTGCATTAGAACCACTAAAGTACCTTTATTTTTAGAAGACTTTTTTAGATTTTTCATTAGTTCAGAATTACTATATTTCTTAACAGAATCATTATTTAAACAATTCCAATCAATATAAGTATAATTGATATCTTGAAGAAGCTTAATAGCTTCTTTTTTCTTAGCTTTATAGTGAGAAGACATATAGCCGTTAGGAAAGCGGAAAATATGAGAACAATAGTTATCTAGTCCAATTGCTTTTCCAATTTCTCTATCTGTGTTTTTGATTTCATCGATAAAACTGTCATTACTTTGGTATAATTTTTTATTATCATGATAATAGCCATGATTAGCAAGGTAATGACCTTCTTCATAAGCTCTTTTTACCAGTTCGGGATGTTCTTTTACATGTTTTCCAACCACAAAAAAAGTGGCTTTAACATTTTCTTCTTTTAAAATATCTAAGATTCTTCCAGTGGCTTTTAAGGTTGGACCATCGTCAAAGGTAAGGTAAGCAATTTTTTCTTCTTGTTTTGTTAAGTCCGAAACTTTTTCCTTGATAGATTCTTCCATGATACTATTAGTAGTTAATTCAAGTGCAAAGGAAAAAGGCTTAGCGAGGAAAAAAAGAAAAGAGGAAAACAAGATACAAAGAATAAGAATGGACAATACTATTTTTTTGTGTAGGATAATTATTTTCATATAGCTCCCCCTTTTATAAGTCAATATATGAAAAAAAGTGCTGAATTATTCAACACTTTGGGCTTCTTCTTGGGAAATATAGCCATATTCAACCATTCTAGCCAAGACATGTTTTTGACGTTTTTTAGCAAGGTCAGGGTTTACTGTTGGTGCATAAACAGAAGGAGCATTGGGAACACCAGCTAACATACTTGCTTCTGCTAAATTTAAATCTTTTGGCTCTTTATTATAATAGCCTTTGGCAGCATCGTAGATACAATAATAGCCATCTCCAAAATAAGAAGAATTTACATACAAAGCAAAAATTTCGTCTTTGCTGTAATGTTTTTCTAAATCGTAGGCAGCAAAAATTTCTCCTAATTTTCGAACAAGGGTCTTGTCCTGATTAAAGACAACATTTTTGGCAACTTGTTGTGTAATGGTGCTACCACCTTCATCAAATTCTTGGTCACGAATATTTGTATAAAAGGCTCTTGCAATTCCAATTGGGTCAATGGCACCATGGTTATAATAACGATGGTCCTCTGTTGCAATTACCGCATTAATATAGTTTTTTGGTAGCTGTTCAAAAGGGGTGTAATTGTCTTTGCTAGTTATTTCTTCTACCCTATTTATTAAGGGCTTTTCCTTTAAAGTATTAGAGTAGTAACCAAATCCAATCATAAAAATAATGCTCAGAGCGATTACGAAAAGGATTAGTAGTATAATTAGTACTTTTTTTAATATTTTCATATCTTTTTTCTCCTTTAAAATTATTATACATCAAAAATAAAAATAGGAAAATAGAATTCATAAAAAATTAAGAATGTGGTTAAAGAAATAGCAAAGCTTTACAAAGAAGTAAGAATGTAGTAGAATACCAACATAAAATATAATTATATTTTATAACAAAGAGATTCCTAAAAGAAAGGCGAAGAAAATGATAAAATTTACAAAAATGCATGGACTAGGAAATGACTATGTGTATATTGATGCCATCCATCAAACCATAGAAAAGGAAGCAGACTTAGCTAGATTTGTAAGCAATAGACATTTTGGAGTGGGTGCAGATGGACTAATTTTAATTTGTAAAAGCGAAATAGCAGATTTTAAAATGCGAATGTTTAATAGTGATGGTAGTGAAGCAGAAATGTGCGGAAATGGAATTCGATGTGTAGGAAAATTTGTTTATGATAAAGGATTAACCAATAAAACAACAGTAACCATTGAAACACTAGCAGGTATAAAAACATTAAAATTAAATGTAAAAAGGGAAAAAGTCGAAACTGTAAAGGTAGACATGGGAGAGCCAGTTTTAGCCCCCGAAAAAATACCCGTTATGGCAATAGAAGAGCCAGTAAAAAATTTAAAAGTAAAAGCTTTGGATAAAGAATTCACCTTTACTTGTGTATCGATGGGAAATCCTCATGCTGTTACACTTATCCAAGAGGTTCAGAATTTTGAGGTTGAAAGATATGGCAAAATTCTAGAAACAGCGTCTGTATTTCCTAATAAAACAAATGTAGAATTTATAGAAATTCAAGATAAAGAACATATTAAAATGAGAGTTTGGGAAAGAGGTTCAGGAGAAACGTTAGCTTGTGGAACAGGGGCTTGTGCCACTGCTGTTTCTTGCTATTTAAATGGTTTTACAAAAAGACATGTATTCGTCCAGTTACTTCGGTGGAGAGCTAGAAATAGAATGGAAGAACGAAGATAATCATGTTTATATGACAGGGGCAGCTACTACAGTTTTTGAGGGAGAACTAGAGGTTGGAATTTAGAGGAGCCCTTAGCTATTCGAGCGTTGAGTGAAAAGAGTTGTAACAACAGCTCTTTTTAAAATTCACCTTTTACGTAAAGAAAACATAATATATAGCAAATAAAGAAGAAAGGTGGAGAAAAAATGGCAGAATACATAATCAAAGGAGGAAAAAAGCTAGAAGGAGAAGTCACCATATCAGGCTCTAAAAATGCCTCCTTGCCAATCATAGCAGCAAGCATTCTAAACCAAGGAAAAACCACACTATACAATGTACCAAACATACATGACACGCAAATGATGTATGAAATCTTAAAAAAACTAGGAGCAGAAGTTATAAAAAAGAAAAACAAAATCGTAATAGACAGTAGCAAAATCACAAAATACGAAATCCCAGAAGAACTAATGAGACAAATGCGTTCCTCTGTTATTTTTGTTGGTGCATTAGTGGGAAGATATGGAAAAGTAACCTTTTCGTATCCAGGAGGATGTGACATAGGAACAAGACCAATTGACTTACATTTAAAAGCATTTGAAAAATTAGGAATAAATATTAACAAAAACTATGGAAATATTACCTGCACTTGTGATAAAATAGTAGGAGAAAAAATCGACTTAGACTTTCCAAGTGTTCGGAGCAACTGAAAATGCAATCTTGGCAGCATGCTTAGCAGTGCGGAAAAACAACCATAACAAATGCTGCAAGAGAACCAGAAATAATCGATTTACAAAACCTATTAAACAAAATGGGAGCAAAAATCAAAGGAGCAGGAACAGACATAATAGAAATCGAAGGCGTCAAAAAACTAAAAGATGTTAGCTATAATGTTATGCCAGATAGAATTGAAACAGGAACCTTTTTATGTATGGCAGCTATGTCAGGAGGGCACATCAAAGTAAAGGAAGTAAATCCAAATCACATAACACCAGTCATTCACAAATTAGAAGAAGCAGGATGCAAGTTAGAATTAGCGAAAAACAAAATAGAAATCACAGCACCCAAAAGATTAAAAGCAGTAGACCTAAAAACAACACCATATCCAGGATTTCCAACAGATATGCAGTCCCTATTTGCAACCGCTTTAACCACAGCCAAAGGCACCTCCATGATTGTAGAAAATTTATTTGAAAACCGTTATAAGTATACACAAGAACTAATTCGTATGGGAGCTAAAATTACAGTAGAAGGAAAAACAGCAGTTATAAAAGGAGTAAGAAAGTTATATGGTGCCAATGTGAAAGCAACTGACTTAAGAGGAGGTGCTTCCTTAGTTATGGCAGGAATAGTTGCAAAGGGCACTACAAAAGTGGAAAATATAGAATACATTTTAAGAGGTTATGAAAGATTTGACCAAAAATTGAAAGACTTAGGCATTGATATAAAGTGTATTAATTAACAAATTATTTTTAGATTTATTATATTTTTTATTAGTAACTCCCAACTGCATAAAAAATATAATAAACTAAAAATATAAAAATCAACCATTAATTTTTAATAGCTAGCAAAGGAGGAAAAAAGATGGTAAGAGATCCATTCGAAGATTATGGACAAGTCTATGACAAAGAATTCGAAGAACGACTAAAGCGAAAAAAGGCAAAAGAAAGAGAAAAAAGAATTAAAGAAAATAAAGTAAAAAGGCAAGAAAACTTTAACCTAGATACAGAAGACGTTATCAACATGACCAACAAAAATAAAATCAGACAAGAACAAGTAAGAAAAAGAAAAATAAACGAAAAAGAAAAAAGAAGACAAAAAAGAAACAAAAAAATCAAGCTAGCCTTAAAAATCATTCTAATATTAGGTATCCTAGTAGGAGGAATAACCTTTGCTATGATTTCGCCCATCTTTAATATAAAAGACATCCAAGTAGTAGGAAACAACCAAGTAAGCAGTGAAACTATTATTAGTTTATCCGAGTTAAAGCCAGAAGAAAACATTTTTCGTTTTTGGGGAGGACAAGTGGCAAATAAAATCGAAGAAAATGCTTACATCAAAAAAGCAAAAATACATAGAAAAATTCCAAGCACCATCCAAATCGAAATAGAAGAAAGAACACACTACTATAGTGCCGAATTCTTAGGAAAATATGCCTACATTGGAAAACAAGGCTACATACTAGAAATTGCAGAAGACAGCAAACAAAAATTAATCTTGCAAGGAATTGCAACACCAGAAGAGCAAGTTGTAGAAAAAAATCGTTTAAATGAAGAAGATATAGAAAAAATAGAAGATGTTATGAAAATTATGAGTGTAGTCAAGGAATATGAGTTAGAAGATAAAGTTACCAGTGTTGACATTCATAATAAAAACAACTATAGTATCTATTTGGAAGAGGAGAAAAAAAGAGTATATTTAGGAGATAGCACTAATTTAAGTAATAAGCTATTATATGTTAATGCCATTATGGAAGAGGAAAAAGGAAAAGCAGGAGAAATTTTTGCCAATGGTGATGTCAATCAAAAATTTAAAGTTTATTTTAAAGAAAGCTTAAATATATAAAGAAGAAGGAGGAGGAAAATGAAGAACAAAACGACCGTAGGAATTGTGTTAGGATTTATGTGTTTTGCCTTAACACTAGGAATTTGCATACAAATGAAAACCGTAACAGGCTCTAATTCCATTGTAGGAAGAGGAAACAGCCAAAACGACGAATTAAGAGCAGAAGTATTAAGATACAAAGAAAGGTATGACAATAAATATAAAGAACTAGAAAAAATAGAAAAAGAATTAGAAAAGCAAAGACAAAGTGCCACACAAAATAATAGTGACCTAGAACAAAAAGAAAATGACATCAAACAGGGAAATAAAATGATAGGAATGACAGAAGTAACAGGTCCAGGAGTTATCGTTACCTTAAGTGATGGAAAAAAAGATCCCAGTACCGTCTTAAATGCAAGTGACTTAATTGTTCATGATGCTGATATTTTAAGTGTTATCAACGAATTAAAAAATGCAGGGGCAGAGGCAATTGCCATTAACAACCAAAGAATTGTACCAACCAGCAGCATTTCATGCGGAGGAAATATTATAGACATCAATGGAGAAAAAGTAGGTGCGCCTTTCGAAATAAAAGCAATCGGATTACCAGAGCAACTAGCAGCACTATCAAGACAAGGTGGCTATTTAGAGATACTAAAAGATGCTAGTGTAGGAGTGGAACTAAAAAAATCAAATCGTATTACCATACCAAAATATACAGGAGTTATCACCTATAAATATATGCAAAATTCAAAGTAAAAAGGAGGTAAGAAATGAAAGACACGATAAAAAAAGGAAAAGTTACCATGGCAGTTGCCATTAGCTTAGCATGCTTTGCCCTAATTTCTGTTATGTGTATGCAATTTAAAATTGTTAATCAAACCAATATTACAGAAATTGAAAACATGAGAGAAACGGAACTTAGAACGGAACTTGCCAACTGGAAACAAAAATATGAAGAAACAGAAAATAAATATGAAGAAACGAAAAACATGTTAGAAGAATATCAAAAAACCCAAGAATCGAATGAAGAAACAGAAAAAATAGTAAATGCTGAATTAGAACAAGTAAATCAAACATTAGGAAAAACAGATGTAGAAGGAGAAGGCATTCAAGTTGTTTTAAAAGAAGTAGAGGACAGCGAGATGGGAAAAATCAAAGCAGATAGTTTATTAATTATTGTAAATGCTTTAAAATCAGCAGGAGCAGAAGCAATTTGTATCAATGAAGAAAGAGTTGTTAATATGACAGACATAGTTACCATCAATGATACTTTTATTAAAGTAAATGGACAAAGAATCTTAGCACCTTATGTTATAAAAGCAATTGGAAATCAAACTTACATGGAAAGTGCTTTATTAGGAAATGGAGGAAGTGTAGACGAATTAAAGAAGTTAGGCTATGATGTTTCCATTGAAAAAGTCAATCGACTAAAAATCAAAAAATACCAAGAAGAAATAAAAATAAAATACATGGAATAGTAAATTTTATTAGTAAAAAGAAGGGTAGGAAATAAAAATGATTATGATAGCAATTTTAATAGGATGCTTATTAGGAATTATATTAGGAATCAATGCACCAATGATATCTTATACCTATTCAAGTTATTTAGCAATTAGTATTATAGCAGCCCTAGACTCTGTTTTTGGAGGGATAACCTCTGTTATTAAAAAGAATTTTAACTTAAAAATATTTATAACAGGATTTTTCGGAAATGCCATTTTAGCAATTTTATTAACTATTTTAGGAGAAAAACTAAATGTAGACATCTATTTGGCTGCTATTGTTGTATTTGTAGGAAGAATGTTTAACAATTTAGGAATTATCAGAAGATACTATGTTGATAAATGGTCAGAAAAATTAAAGCAAGGAAGAAGAGAAGATTAAATTTATTACAGCTTTATTACGAAAATATTACAAAAATATAACAAATCCTATTGACATTTGTCTAAAAATGTAATATATATACTAGTAGAAAATTTATTACTTGAAAATGGAGGAATTAACTTGGCAATAGGAGATATCATTGTAGGTATAGACATAGGAACCAGTAAGGTTTGCACTGTTGTAGGGGAAGTTAACAACTTCGGACAAATTGAAATCATATGTAATACCTCATATAAATGTAGTGGACTAAAGAAGGGGAAAATAATAAACGAAGACGACATCAGTTTAAGCATAGCAAAAACCATAAAAGCTGCCGAAGATGAAACAAATTTAAAAATCAATTCAGCCTATGTGACAATCCCAGGAAAATACATAACCATCGTACAAAACAGCATCACCAAAGAAATCAAAGACAAATATGCTGGGATATCCGTAAGAGACGTACAAAGTGCTCTTATGCAAGTTAAAGACATAGAAATACCAGATGGAAAATCATTAATCGATATCGTTCCAGACAAAATAACATTAGAAAATGGCACTGTAGTATCTGACCCAGTAGGAAACTTAAGTTCAGCCTTTACCATTAGTGCACAAGTAATCTTAGCCGATCGAGACTATGTAAGGCAACTAAACAGTGTATTCAAAAAAGCAGGGCTAGAAATAGATGGAATTGTACCAATTACATTAGCAGAAAGAAACTTAATTTTAGACAAAAATGAATTACACGACCATGTCATGTTATTAGACATAGGAGCTGGCAACACAGACATTGGAGTATTTGAAGGGTCAACCTTTCTTTACACAAATTCCATTCCGCTTGGAGGCGACAACATCACCAATGACATTGCCTTAGTATTAAACATTACAGAAGAAGAAGCGGACAAATTAAAAAGGCAATATGGACTAGCCTTAAAATCCTTTATAGATAATGACAATGACATCATACTAAACACATCAAGAGACAACAACAAAAACAGAATCATTAAAAGTTCGGAGCTAATCGAAATAATAGAAGCAAGAATTGAAGAAATATTTACCATTATTAATAAAGACATAACAAACCATGGTGTCAAACAAAAAATCAACAATGTTGTATTAACAGGACAAGGAATTATCAACATCAACAAAAGTGATGTAGCAGGAAAAATCAATCTAAATATACCAGTTAAAATATCAACAGGAAGAGCTGTTAGCACGGTAAAACCAACCTATCGAACAAGTTATGCTTTAGTTCGATATATAGCAGCAAGACCATTTGCCAAAACGGTATCTAGTAGTATCGACACACAAAGTGAAGAAAATGTCTTCAAAAATATCATGGAAAGAATAAAAGAATTTTTCTATTCATAAAAACATGATAAAAAATTTAAGTTATTAATTTTTAAGTTACCGTTAGAGCGAAGGGATTTACGGATAACAAATAAAGAGAAATTAGAGGAGGAAAAACTAGAATGATGGATTACAATGAAGAAAGCAATAACAATAACAACATAACAATGATGGATGGAACTGCAACCATCAAAGTTATAGGAGTTGGTGGGGCAGGAAACAATGCAGTCAACAGAATGATTGATATTGGAATAAAAGGTGTTGACTTTATTGCTGTTAATACAGATAGACAAGCTCTACAAACATCAAGAGCGAATACAAAAATACAAATTGGAGAAAAAATAACAAGAGGACTAGGAGCAGGAGCAAACCCTGATATTGGTGCTCAATCAGCAGAAGAAAGCAAATCTGAAATTGCAGAAGTATTAAGAGGAGCAGACATGGTATTTGTCACCGCTGGAATGGGTGGAGGAACAGGAACAGGAGCTGCACCAATCGTTGCATCAACAGCAAAAGAAATGGGAATTCTAACCATAGGAGTTGTTACCAAACCATTTACATTTGAAGGAAAGAAAAGACTTTCCCAAGCAGAAAGAGGAATTGAAAGTTTAAAGGGAAAAGTAGATACCTTAGTTGTTATACCAAATGACAAACTATTACAAATCATTGATAGAAAAACATCAATTATCGAAGCCTTCAAAATGGCAGACGATATTTTAAGACAAGGTGTACAAGGAATTTCAGACTTAATTGCAATACCAGGTTTAGTAAACTTAGACTTTGCAGACGTAAAAACAATCATGTTAAACCAAGGAATGGCACACATGGGAGTTGGAAAAGCAGCAGGAGAAAACAGAGCAGAAGATGCTGCCAAAGAAGCAATTCAAAGTCCACTACTAGAAACTTCAATCGAAGGAGCAAAAGGAGTTATTATAAACATCACAGGTGGTAGTGATTTGGGATTACACGAAGTAAACACAGCAGCAGAATTAGTACAAAGAAGTGTAGACCCAGAAGCAAACATCATCTTTGGTACCGTAACAGATACTAGCATGAATGACGAAATTCAAATTACCGTTATTGCAACAGGATTTGAAAAAAACAATGCGCCAATCTCAAGCATTGGAGTTGACAACATCGTATCAAAAACATGGGAAAAGAAAATCAACGCTATACCAGCAAGTACAGAAACAAGTTCTTCACAAAATGATTTAGATATACCATCTTTCCTAAGAAAAACTAAAAACAAAAATATGTAAATAACCAATTGGGGGACATTTCTTACTTGGACATTTTTGTCCAGTTTGGGACATATCTTTATAAAAAATAGGTAAAAAGTAGAAATAATCGAAAAACAGTCGATTATTTCTTTTTTTCGCCAACAAGAAAAAACAGTCTTTTCAAAACAAAGAGTTTATAATAGTCATGCAGGTGATAGCATGACTATTTATATAGATATTGTATTATTAGAAAACTTAATCATGAATTTTATTATTTTACTAGCAACAGGACTAATCTTAAAAGAAAAAATAAAAATCATGCGATTTTTGTTAGCAAGCTTAGTAGGAGCAATCTATTCAGTTATTTCCTACATGTCAATATTAGAAATATACCAAAGCATGATTTTAAAAATAATATTATCCATTGTAATTACATACATAGCATTTAATCCACAAACCATGAAAAAAATGTGGAAAGACTTAATTATATTTTACTTAACCTCATTTGTATTTGGAGGGGCAGCATTTGCGTTAATTTATATTGTAAAACCACAAGACATTTTAATGAAAAATGGGCTATTTTTAGGAACATATCCATTAAAGACAATTTTTCTAGGAACCATGATAGCATTTATTATTATAATAACAGCATTTACCATAGTAAAATCTAAAATCACCAAAAAAGATGTATTTTGTGAAATAGAAATCGAGATAAATGGAAAAAACATAGAAACAACAGCCATGCTTGATACAGGAAATATGTTGAAAGAACCTATCACCAATACACCTGTTATTGTGTTAGAACACACACTTTTATATGATTGTGTACCAAAAGAAATATTAAATCATTTAGACGAACTGTTAGGAGGTGATTTTGAAAAGGTACCAGAAGAAATGAAAAAGGAATATATGACAAAATTAAAATTTATTCCCTTTTCTTCTTTAGGAAAACAAAATGGTATGCTCTTAGGAATAAAAGCGGATTTTGTTAAGATAAAAAACGGTGAACAAGAAGAAAAAAAGAATAATATTATCGTTGGGATTCACAATAAGTCCTTAACCAAAAGAGGGGAATATAGGGCGTTATTAGGAATGGAATTGCTATAGCCCCAAATGACCCAAACGTGGCCCAAACAAACCCGGAACCAGTGGGGCACCAGTGGGGCAATGTCCCAATGTCCCCATTTAAACCCGGAACCAGTGGGGACATTTAAGAAAGGAGTGAAGAAAGTATGAACATTTTTGAGTTTGTGAAGAATGGGATTAATACAATTTGTGCAAAGTATGTAAATGACAAGGAGGAAATAGAATACTTACCAATTTTTTATATTGCAGGAAGCCAAACACTTCCGCCACCACTATCTCCAGAAGAAGAGGCAGAATTAATTCAAAAATTAGAACAAGAAGATAATTTAGCAGCACGCCAAAAATTGGTGGAAAGAAATTTAAGATTGGTTGTATATATTGCTAAAAAATTTGAAAATACAGGAATTGGAATAGAAGATTTAATTTCAATTGGGACAATTGGACTAATGAAAGGAGTAAATACCTTTAAAGCAGATAAAAAAATCAAACTAGCAACGTATGCTTCTCGCTGTATTGAAAATGAAATTTTAATGTATTTAAGAAAGAACAATAAAATAAAAGGAGAAGTTTCGATTGATGAGCCATTAAATAAAGATGGGGACGGAAATGAGCTACTACTTTCTGATATATTAGGAACTGAGCCAGATATTACATCAAGAAATTTAGAAGATGAAGTAGATAAGTCATTACTTCGTGCTTCGATTGGAAAATTAAATGCCAGAGAGAAAAATATTATGGAGATGCGTTTTGGATTTCAAACGGGAAAAGAGAAGACGCAAAAAGAGGTGGCAGATGAGCTACGGCATTTCGCAAAGTTACATATCAAGATTAGAAAAAAAGATTATTGGCAAAATGAAAAAGGAAATTACAAGTAAAATTGGGTAAAACAAGAGCATAAAAAAACCAAATTTGGAAATACTTAAAATAAGTAAATCTAAAGGAGGTTTTTCTTTTGTTAAACAACAAAGTAGAAATATGTGGAGTAAACACTTCTAAACTGCCAATATTAAGTAAAGAAGAAAAAGAAGAACTATTTATCAAAATAAAAGCAGGAGATGACGAAGCAAGAACAATATTTATTAATGGAAATTTAAGATTAGTATTAAGTGTTATACAAAGATTTTATGGAAGAGGAGAGGCAGCAGACGATTTATTTCAAGTAGGATGTGTAGGATTGATCAAAGCAATTGATAATTTTGATTTAAGCCAAAATGTACAATTTAGTACGTATGCTGTTCCAATGATTGTGCGGAGAAGTGAAAAGATACTTAAGAGATAACAATAGCATAAGAGTTAGCAGGTCAGTAAGAGATTTAGCCTATAAAGCTATTCAATTTAAAGAAAGGTATACCAAAGAGTGTGGAAAAGAACCTAAGATAGATGAAATAGCAAAAGAGTTAGGTGTAACAAAAGAAGATATTGCCTTTAGTTTTGACGCTATTCAAGATCCTGTGTCTTTACAAGAACCAGTGTATAGTGATGGTGCTGAAAGTATTTATGTGATGGATCAAGTTAAGGATAGCAAAAATACAGATGAGATGTGGACTGAGAGAATGGCAATTGAAGGGGCGCTGCAAAAATTAAATGAAAAAGAAAGAATGATTGTTGTTAAAAGATTTTTTGATGGAAGAACCCAAATGGAGGTTGCAGACGAAATACGGAATTTCACAAGCACAGGTTTCTAGGCTAGAAAAAAGCGCCATTGTGCATATAAAAAGGTTTTATCGATGAGGTTTTAGAGGATATAGTGTAAAAACTGTATCTTCTATTTTTATAAAAAGTGAATATATATAAAGTTAAGAAAATAAAAGGAGAAGATAAAAAATGCAAGACAAAGGATTGGATTTTAAACACAAAGAAGTGGTAAACATCAATAATGGTAAAAGACTTCGGCTATGTGCAAGATGTATGTGCTGATTTAGAAACAGGGAAAATAACTTCTATGATGGTTGCAAGAAAGAGAATAGATATAAATATTGGAACAATGGCATAAGCGAAAACATAGAAGAAGCGAAATACTTGAAATTTGTATTTAAAAGAGAACGTAAGAAAAAGGACTATGTTACAAAAAAGAATCAAAAAAGGACAGGCTATGTGGTAAAAGAAAAATATTGTTATGATGTGATTTGTAAAGTAGAATTATAGGCTATGAAGAGTATATGAAAATATGCTCTTTTAAAACGCAAAAATAAAAGAACAAAAATTCGTAAGACGTATTGAAAAAAGAAAAAATGTATGATATAAATAGTATAACAAAAACAATATTTAACGGAGGAAATATATGGATAGGAAAGAGAATAATATAATAATTTATCAAGACGAAGATGGGATTACGAAAGTTACTGTTAGATTTGTAGATGAGGATATATGGCTAACTCAAAATCAAATTGCAGAAATATATAAAACAACTCAAGAAAATATTTCTATGCATATAAAAAATATTTATAAGGATAAGGAATTAAACAATGATTCAACTAATAAGAAATTCTTATTAGTTCAAAATGAAGGTAATAGACAAGTAAAAAGAAATATAGACCATTATAATTTAGATATGATTATAGCATTAGGATATAGAGTACAATCACAAGTTGCTACAAGATTCAGAGTATGGGCAACGCAAAGATTACACGAATATATGCAAAAAGGTTTTACAATGGATGATGAAAGATTAAAACAAGGTGGAAATAGATATTTTAGAGAATTATTACAAAGAATTAGAGATATTCGTTCATCTGAAAGA
>CAOKJE010000025.1 GCA_948468505.1 uncultured Clostridium sp.
GTCCAGGACACGCTGACTATGTTAAAAACATGATTACTGGTGCTGCTCAAATGGACGGTGCAGTACTTGTAGTATCAGCAGCAGATGGACCTATGCCACAAACAAGAGAACACATCTTATTAGCAAGACAAGTAGGTGTTAAATACATCGTTGTTTACCTAAACAAATGTGATATGGTTGACGATCCAGAATTATTAGAATTAGTAGAAATGGAAGTAAGAGACTTACTTTCTGAATATGATTTCCCAGGAGATGACATTCCAATCATCAAAGGATCTTCATTAAAAGTATTAGAAAGCACATCTACAAACGCTGATGAAGAAGTATACAAACCTATGAAAGAATTAATGGATGCAATCGACAGTTACATCCCAACACCAGAAAGACCAGTAGACCAACCATTCTTAATGCCAGTTGAAGACGTATTCACAATCACAGGACGTGGAACAGTTGCAACAGGTAGAGTAGAAAGAGGTATCGTAAAAGTTTCTGACGAAGTTGAAATCGTAGGATTAGCACCAGAAAGAAAGAAAACAGTTATCACAGGAGTAGAAATGTTCAGAAAATTATTAGACCAAGCTGAAGCTGGAGATAATATCGGAGCATTACTAAGAGGAATTGATAGAAAAGAAATCGAAAGAGGTCAAGTACTAGCAAAACCAGGAACAATCAATCCACATACAAAATTCACATCTGAAGTTTATGTATTAACAAAAGAAGAAGGTGGAAGACACACACCATTCTTCAACGGATACAGACCACAATTCTACTTCAGAACAACAGACGTTACAGGTGTTATCGAATTAGCAGCTGGAACAGAAATGGTTATGCCAGGAGATAATGTATCAATGACAATCGAATTAATCACACCTATCGCTATCGAAAAAGGATTAAGATTCGCTATTCGTGAAGGTGGTAGAACAGTTGGTTCAGGTGTCGTTGCAGATATCTTAGCTTAATTGAAACAATCAAATATAAAAATGCCGCAAGTCAAGGAGAAATCCATTTACTTGTGGCACTTTTTATGTGTTTATGACAAGAGTAATATAAAATTGAAAATATTATTGAATAAAACCAAAAGAAAAGATATAATGATAATAAGAAAATACAAAGGAGGAAGTAAAATGAGACATAAGAAAGAAAGTGGAATTACTTTAATTGCTTTAATCATAACCATTATCGTCCTACTAATACTAGCGGCTATATCAATTCGGGGCATTAACAGGAGAAAATGGAATACTTGCAAAAGCAGAAACAGCAAGAAGAAAGACACAAATAGAAGAAACCAAAGAGCGAATTAAATTAGAACTAATGGGAAGTTTAGGAGAAGAAAAAAATAATTATACCAATCAAGATGTAATCGATGCAGTAGAAAAAATAACGAAACAGAAAGTAGAAGAAGGCGCAGAAATGGTAGAAAATATTGACATTTCAGACCTATGGATAAAAGAAGAGATAAAAGAAGAACCAAAATACTATTTTATGATAACTAATACAACCAATAGTAATGTTCAATGTTATTTTACAGCTAAGGATAATGGATTTCAACTTGATTCGTCTGGAAAAGCCATGTGCTATTATGATGAATGGATCAATAATCATATAGATGGAGTTTCTTGTGTTCCTATTATAGGAGAGGAATATCAAATAGTTGATGAAAAAGGAGGATTTATTGATTTAATTGACCATCATACTCTTATTAAAGAGGGGACTACGAAAACTTTATACGTTAATAATTTAGAAACAAAAATTCATTATAATAATTAATAGCTAAAAGGCGCTAAATTTTTGATATAACCACTTGCTTTTTTCCAGAAAGAATAATAAAATATAGATATTAAAAATATAATGAAATAGACAAGACCTAAGGAGGAAAAAATAAATGAGGATATTACTAGATGCAATGGGAGGAGACAACGCACCAGATGCCAATATAAAAGGTGCTGTAAATGCTATTCATAAAATAAAAGCAGAAGTGATTTTAGTTGGAAAAGAAGAAATAATTCGAAGCAAAATAAAAGAATTCTATGGAAAAGAAATAGAAGAAATATCAGATAGACTAACAATCAAAAATGCTACAGAAACCATTGAAATGGAAGACACACCAACCGTTGCTATCAAACATAAAAAAGATTCTTCCATGGTAGTTGGATTTAAAATGTTAAAAGAAGACGAAGGAGATGTCTTCATTTCAGCAGGAAATTCAGGGGCATTGTTAACTGGTGCGACGCTTTTAGTAGGAAGAATTAAAGGAATTGATAGACCAGCCTTAGCACGGAATTTTACCAGCTTATAAAAGCCAATTACTATTAATAGATGCCGGCTCTAACACAAATTGTAAGCCAATCAATTTATTACAATTTGCGCAAATGTCTAGTATCTATTTACGAAACACCTTTGAAATCGAGAATCCAGCAATAGGATTACTAAACATTGGAACAGAAGAAACCAAAGGAAACGAATTAGTTCGAGAAAGTTACAAACTATTAAAAGAAAAAGCAGAAGAGCTAAATATCAACTTTGTTGGAAATGTAGAAGGAAGAGATGCCTTTTCAGGAAAAATTGATGCTATTGTAGCAGACGGTTTTACCGGAAATGTCTTTTTAAAAACAACAGAAGGATTAGGAAAATTTGTAAAAAAATCCTTAACAGAAAGCTTTACCAAAAACTTGCTTTCTAAAATCTTTTCCATTCCAGCATTGCCAGCCATAAAAAGATTTAGTAAAACAATGGATTATAAATCTTATGGTGGAGCTTTATTCTTAGGCGTAAAAAAACCCGTTGTTAAAGCACATGGAAGTAGTGATGCTCTATTATTTGAATATACCTTAATCCAAGCAGAGAAATTTGTACAAAATAAAGCAGTAGACAAAATGATAGAAGAGTTTGAAAAAAAGGACAAATTCGACTAAACCGTACAAAATTAAAATATTTATAAAATAGACTTGACAAAACTAAAAACATATAATATAAAAGAAGTATAAATGAATTATTTACAAACTTTGAGAGGAGGTGAACTCGTCATCATGAGTTCAGAAGAAGTATTAGAAAAAGTTAAAGGAATTATTGTAGAGCAACTAGGTGTAGCAGATACAGCGGTAAATATGGAAGCATCATTTATAGACGACTTAGGAGCTGATTCATTAGATATTGTTGAATTAGTTATGGCATTAGAAGAAGAATTTGATATCGAAATTCCAGACGCTGATGCAGAAAAAGTAGTAACAGTAGGAGACGTAGTTGACTACATAAAAGAAAACGTAAAATAAAAAATAAGAGCCAATAATAGTTAGTTATTATTGGTTTTTTTGTAGTATAGGAAAAATCGAAGATTTTGAATATATAATAACGAAAATAAAAGACATAATAAAAAGACCTTAATAAAAAAGACAGTATGGACAGCAACATGTAATAAATGTGGTACAAAGACAAGAGAACAATAGCGGAGAGAATCCACTTCCTAGCATATGTAATAATGTTGAGTTCTGTGGAACTTGTGAACTAACTGGAAAACTACCATGTAAAAATTGTTCAGGTTCAGGAACAGTTTCAAGTAGTTATATAGACTACTATACAACAGATTGTGCCTACTATGACGGACAAAAATACCTATCATGTGGAAAGAGTGAAAACCTAACCTATGTATGTGGATACTAAACCAAACAAAATAGACAATCGCAAACAAACCACAACAAAATAACCAAGAAAAGAAGCAATTAGGTGAAAAATCCTAATTGTTTCTTTTCTTGATTTTTGTGTTTTTGAAATACCTTTTGTGAAATTCATGTGAATTGTTTCCATAAAAGGTTGACAAACCATAAAAATGTGTTAAGATATAATCATTAAAATCAAAAATTTTATTCAAGTTTATTCCAAAAAACAAGCAAAACCAAAGAAAAAGGCTAAAAGCAAAAGAAAAACGTTAATTTTACCTTAAAATAAAAATTGACAAACAAATAAAAATGAAATATAATTTAGAGGAGGAAACAATTTGAAATTTATCACAAAATTAGACTACTTAAGGTACAAAATAGAACACCCCAAAATCATGATGCTAGCCGAAGAAGTAGAAGAATACAAAATACCAACTGAGGAAGAAAGAAAATATGGGCAAGAAAACATAGAAAAAATAAACAAAAAACATGACAAAATGGTAAAAGTAATCTTCAGCCAAAAAAGAGAAGTAGCAGCATTCTTAAACCAATTCCTAAACCTAAAAGAAAAAATAAAAGCAGAACAATTACAACCATGCCAAACAGAATTCATCACATGGCAATACCAAGGAAAACAAGCAGACATAGTATATCGACTAAAAGAAAAGCCAGTATACTTTTTAATCGAACATCAAAGTACAGTCAACCAAAAAAAGTCAAAAACAATATAACGAAAAAGCTTATCAAGAATACCAAAATAATCTATGGTACAACCTAGTAACGGTACAAGACAATACCTTTGAAGAACTACTAAAAACCAACACATTATTTACGAGTTTCATGATAATAGAAAAATGCGAAACAAAAGAAGAATTACTTATCTATGCCAAAAAAATAATAGACAAAATAAAAAAAGAAGGAAACAAAAAGCTTGCCAGAGACATCGTAAAAAAGATACTAGTATTATTTTTAGAAAAAGAAGTAATAGCAAAAATGTTAGAAGATTTAGAAAAAAAGGAGGAGATATCTATGAGCCCAGTAACCAAAATGTTACTTGATTTAGAACTAAAAGGAAAAGAATCAGGAATTGTAGAAGGAGTTATGAAAACAATAAACAAAACAGCTCAAAAAATGTTAAAGAAAAACATGAATATAAAAGACATCGAAGAAATAACAGGCTTAAGTAAAGAAGAAATAGAAAAATTACAAGAATGTGTGTAAAATAAACATTTTAAACAAGTAAAAATGGAAGCATATTAAAAGCTACTTCCATTTTTTATCGTATCAAGTTTGTTCATAAAGCAAGCTAGTCAACTGTTTAGGATAAGCCTTAAAAAAATCAAACATATAATCTAGCACATTATTTTTCCTAACAGAGTTAGCAGAAAGCAAATCAAACTCTGCAATCACAGTATCTTTAGAAAAAACCTTCAAACTTCCCAAACAATCACCATTACTTATAGGAGATTGCAAATAAGGATGAACTAAAAAATCAGTCTCTATAGTAGAAATTAAATCCTTCTTAATAGGAACAACAGGGCAATCATCTAAAGAAGTACCAACCTTAAGTTCTAAAGAATTAGAGCAGCCCTTTTCCACTAAAAAGAAATTAGGATTATCCTCTTGCCAAGTAGATAAAGAATTAGTAACAAAACTTTTTATATCAAAATACTGATAAGTATTAAAAGCATATTCAATTAATTTCACACTATCCTTTGTTCGAAAACTTTTCGTATCAGCCCCTAAAACCACACAAATAACATCCATCTCTCCTCGTTTGCAAGCCGTTACTAAACAACGATTAGCACCATTGGTAAAACCGGTTTTAACGCCATAAACCCCATTTAAATTTCCTAACAATTCATTGGTATTAGAAAGAGTTTTAGGGTAACCATTAATTGTAACAGTATAATTTTTAGTACTTACCAAATTTAAAAAAGTAGGATTTTGCAAAGCATAATCAGTAAGTATAGCTAATTCATAGGCAGTAGTATAATGACCTTCCGAATCTAAACCATGAGGCGATTCAAAATGACTATTTTCAAGCCCTAATTCCTTTGCCTTTTCATTCATTAAATTACAAAACTCTCCGAACACTACCAGAAACGCTTTCTGCTAAACAAACAGCAGCATCATTTCCAGAACGTAGCATTAAACCATATAACAAATCACGAATGGTAATTTTATCTCCAGTCTTCAAGCCAAGCCTAGAACCGACCTGTACCAGCAGCCTTTTTAGAAACCTCAACCATTTGGTCTAAAGAAACATGTTCTAGCACAACAGTTGCTGTCATTATTTTTGTGGTAGATGCCATCTTTACTTTATTTTTTTCATTTTTACCATACAAAATAGAATGAGAAAGCCTATCAAGTACAATACAAGAACGAGAATTTACCTGAGGAGGTTCAGAAGAATTAGAAGAAGTTTCAATTTCTGCCATAACATCAATAATTGTTTCTTCATCTACATCATCAGCAAAAACACCGTGTGCTAAAGGAAACTAGAAAAAAGAATAAAAATAATATGATATATAAAATTTTTTTCATAATCCACCTCTTATTAAATCATATTAAAAAAAAAATTTTTTATGATAAAAGAACATGAATAACTACGGATGAAAGAAAAAATACAATTAATTGACGTAAAATATTGATTTTATCATAAAAATGTAATATAATTGTAATGTAGGACTTAAGAAAAAATCAAAAAGGAAAAACAAACAATCCGTAAGGAAGAAAAGTAGGAAAAAATATACAAAAAAAAAGGAAAAAAAACCCCTATTGACTTCAAGAAAAAAAAGAGTAAAATAGAAGATAGGTAATCAATCTTACAAATTAAAGGAGAGAGAAAAATGAAATTGAAAAAAATGCTAAGTAGCTTAATTGCCATCCTACTAGTAATAACAATCGTATTATTGCCAAGTATTGCGTATGCTACAACATTAAATCCAGGAGAAGAAAACTATATGGGAATTATAGAACTAATGGAATGTGAAGAACCTTATTGGGGTTATGCAATTGGCAATCCAAGAAGTGATAATAAAGGAATGGCAGCCAAAATATATAACATTGTAAGATATAAATCTTCAAGTGTATCTAGTGGATACGAAAATGGAGACATCTATTGTGTAAAAGCAGAACTAGGCTTTACTAACATAGAAAACAACCAAAAAATATCACCATACAATGTTTACTATAACATGAAAACAGAAAAAGAAAAAATAAAAGCAGAAAAAAATAGTGTATTAAACACATTAGTTGATGGAACCATTACCCTAGAAGACGGTTCAACAATTAGCCAATATAATGCTATCTTAGCAGTTCTTGACATGTTATATTTAACAAAAGAACAAAATGAAAAAGAAAAAGAACAAATCATAAATAATATACTTAACTGTGCTGCGAATGATAGTGACTATGCCCAATATAATGCAGCACTTGACCTAATGGAAGCATATCCATTAACCGTAAACGATATAAAAGCCGTTCAACAAGCAGCTATTTGGTATTTTACTAACTATTATAAAAGAGACGAAACAGCAACAGACACTTATAGAGAATTACCAGAACATGAAACAAAATTCGATAAAACTTCAAACACAGAATGGCTTAATTACACAACCAACAAAGAAACCTATCAAACTCTATCTAGCTATACACCAAATGGATTAAGACCACAATATGATGAAGGACAAGCAAGAAGTTACCAAGCAGAAATATTATACAAATACATAATCAAACAAGCAAAGAAAAAAGCAAATGAATACGAAAACGTAAGCCAAACAGCAGGAGCACCAGTTAGCGTAACGACCACAACATTAGGAAACCAAACAAATGGTGATAACGCTATTATTGGACCAATCCATATAAACCAAAACAACAATAATGCCTACACACTTGATTTTGAAGTAAAAAATAATGGAAATAAAATTTCAAACTATCAATTACTAGATGAAAACAAACAACCAACCACAAGTGGAACAACCGTAAAAAGTTTAGTAGGAAAAGACTTCTATATAGCTGTTCCAAAAAATCAAGTAGAAAACTTAAGCATTGATATCAATGTTAATTATAGTGAAAAACAAATCAATTTATGGGCATCAACCACCAATAAATTAGAACAACCATTAGTAGAAATTACCGATAAAAAAGAAAATGTACCAACAACATTAACCCTAAAAGCAGAAAAACCATTTGACTTAGCCTTAAGAAAATACATTACTCAAGTAAATGGTGTAGAACTAACAAAAGATAGTTCAAGAGTTCCAAACATCGATAAAAGTACATTACAAACAGGAACAACAGCAACTTATAAGCACAAAAAAGACCCAGTAATCGTAAACACAAACAGTGAAGTCATCTATAAAATGACAATCTACAATGAAGGACAAAAAGCAGGAAGAGCTACAAAAGTAGTAGATCAACTACCAACAGGACTACAATTTGTAGAAGTAGTTAGTGGAAACTTTAAATTAGACAGTTATAATAAAGAAAACAACACATTAAACCTAATCAGAAAAGAAAATAACAACGAAAACTTACCAGGTTATAGCAACAACAATTTAGCAGAGGAAACCATTGAAATAAAATGTAAAGTAACAGCAGAAGCAGACAGTGAAACAAGCAAAACACTAACAAACGTTGCTTGGATAGCAGAAGAAATTGACGAAGACGGAACCGTAATTACAACCGAAGTAGGAAAAGATAGAGATTCCGAACCAGCCAACAAACCATCTGTAAACAAAGATAATATGGAAAACTATACAGGAAACAGCAGTAACAAAACAGAAGACTTATCAGACAGAAACTATTATTATAAAGGACAACAAGATGACGACGACTTTGAAAAACTAATTTTATTACCAGAAGCATTTGACTTAAAACTAATAAAATTCATTACAGAAGTAAATGGAGAAAAAGTACCAGACAGAATAGAAAATATCGATGTAAGCAAACTAAACACCTTAGATGAAGCAGGAAATATGACAACAACAGCCGACTATCAATTAAACAAAACACCAGTACCAGTAAAAAAAGGAGACATCGTAACCTATACCTTTAGAATATACAATGAAGGAACACTAGACGGATATGCACAAAAAATATCAGAAGACATCCCAGAAGGTTTAGAATTCTTATGGTCAGAAAAAGAAGGAGAAGCCCTAAAAGAAGATGACAGTTTAACAGAAGAAGAAAAAGAAGCCATTGAATTTAACCAAAGCTACCTATGGGGAGACTTTGTATATGACGAAGAAACAAAGGAAAAAATCATAGAAATCTCTTCTGACTATCTATCAAAAGAAAAAGAAATAACAGCAGGAGACAATCTAATTACAGCCTTTGGAAGAAATGAAGGGCAAAAAACGCAAGACGATCTTAAATACAAAGAATTAGCAGTAAAATTAAAAGTAGTATCTTTAGATACATCAGGAACAGCTATCAGAAACGAAGCAGCCATTACAGATGATGCTAACAAAAATGGAGACCCAGTAAAAGATAGAGACTCTGTACCAGAAGATTGGAAAGAGCACCCAGACCATGAAGATGATGAAGATCATGACTATATAGCATTACAATCTTTTGACCTAGCCTTAAGAAAATTCATAATAGCAGTTAGTGACGATACAGAAATAGAACCAAATGAAGAATTAAGAAATAAACAAGGGGCCTATGCAAGAGCACCAATCGTAGACACTTCTAAACTAAACACAGTAGGAGAGGACGGAAAATTAATAACAACAGCAACCTATAATCACACCAAAGAACCAGTTATTGTAAAACCAAATGACATTGTAGTATACATGTTAAGAGTATACAATGAAGGAGACATGGATGGTTATGCAGCAGAAATTAAAGATCACTTACCACCATACCTAGAATATGTAGAAGGAGAATTTAATGCAGAATATGGTTGGGAAGTATCAGAAGATGGAAGAACAGTAACAACAGACTACTTATCTTCAGAAGAAAACTTAATTACAAAAGCAGAAGTAAATGAAGACGGAAAAATTGAATTACACTATAAAGAAGTTCCAATCATGTGTAAAGTAAGCGAAAACCCAAAAACAAGTCAAAACATCACAAACATTGCAGACATTACAAAATACTTAGATAAAAATGAAAAACCAGTAGCAGACAGAGACTCTGAACAAGACAACGTAAAACTTCCAGAAGATAAAGACTTACCTAATTACAAAGACAATGAAAAAGGAGACTATATACCAGGACAACAAGATGATGATGATTTTGAAAAAATAGTTGTAAAAATTTTTGACTTAGCTTTAAGAAAATGGGTAACACAAGCAATAGTTATAGAAAATGGGCAAGAAAATATAACCCAAACAGGGCATGAACCATGGGATGACCCAGAATCAGTTGTAAAAGTAGAATTACACAGAAAGAAACTAGACCAAGTAGTTGTTAAATTCAAATATTCAATCCGTGTATACAACCAAGGAGAAGTAGAAGGATATGCAAAAGAAGTAACAGACTACATCCCAGAAGGACTAAAATTTGTAGCCGAAGATAACCCAGGATGGACAGACGAAGGAAACAATATAATTTCTACTAGACTATTAGAAAACACCTTATTAAAACCAGGAGAATATGCTGACGTAGAAGTTTTACTTACATGGATAAATAGTGAAGACAACATGGGAGTTATGACAAACATAGCAGAAATATCTGAAGACTATAACGAATATGACATACCAGACATTGACTCAACACCAGACAATAAAAAACCAGGAGAAGACGATATTGATGATGCACCAGTTATGTTATCAATTTCAACAGGTCAAGCAAGAATTTACTTTACACTAGGATTTATTGTACTAATCACAACAGCTGGAGGAGTAGTCCTAATTAAGAAATTTGTACTATAGTGTAAACTCAAATAAGAGATATTTCCAATAAAAGAGAGGATTCCTATCTTAATTTTAGGAATCTCTCTTTTTTGAAATCTCCAAAATCTCCAAAATGTCCCCAATTAAACCCGGAACCAATGGGGACATTCTTGTAAAATCTTTCAAATAACCATTGCAAAAAAAAATAAAGTATAGTAAAATAAGAATAGTTAAAAATAAAGAGGGAAAACCAAGTGAAACAAAGTATAATCGAATTATCCAAACAAGTAGAACAAGAAATAAAACCAATTCTAGAAAAAATAGATAGTACATGTCAAAAAAACAGCCAAAAGGTATTACAGGCTTTTCAAGAATGTAATTTACAGGAAGCACACTTAAATTCCTCAACAGGATATGGAATAGATGAAGCAGGAAGAAATAAAATAGAGGAAATCTACAGTCATATATTTAAAGCAGAGGACAGCTTAGTAAGAGCACAACTAATATCAGGAACACATGCCTTAGCAATCACCTTATCTAGCTTACTAAGACCGAAAGATACCATGCTTAGTATCACAGGGGAGCCATATGATACACTTCAAACAGTCATTGGAATCGGAAAAAATCCAAGTAAAAGCTCGCTAAAAGCTTTTGACATTCACTACGAACAAATTAATTTAGTGGACGATGATTTTGATATTTTAACCATCCAAGAAAGACTAAAAAAACAAGATATTAAGTTAGTTGAAATTCAAAGATCAAGAGGATATTCCACCAGAAAAAGTTTAACCATAGAAAAAATCGAAAAAGCAATAAAAGCCATCCGAGAAGTAAACAAGGAAGTTATCATAATGGTAGACAACTGTTATGGAGAATTTGTACAAGACCAAGAGCCAATCGAAGTAGGAGCAGACATTGTGGTACGGATCTTTAATGAAAAATTTAGGAGCTGGAATTGCAACCTCAGGTGCGTACATTGTAGGAAAAAAAGAATTAATTAAACTATGTGCTGAAAGACTAACTTCTCCAGGGATTGGAAAAGAAATAGGTCCATCTTTAAACCAAAATACACAATTTATAAAAGGGCTATTCTTTGCACCAAGTGTGGTAGCAAGTAGTTTAAAAACAGCAGTTTTTGCAAGTAGCATGTTAGAAAAATTAGGTTACAAAGTAGAGCCAAAATGCAACGAAGAAAGAGCCGATATTGTGCAAACCATTTGCTTAGGAAATGAAGAAGACTTAATAAAATTCTGTCAAGGAATACAAATGGGTTCACCAATCGACTCAAATGTTATCCCCTATCCAGGAGATATGGGAGGATATGAAGATAAGGTTATAATGGCAGCAGGAACCTTTACACAAGGTTCAACCATTGAACTTAGTTGTGATGGACCAATTCGTGAACCATATATAGCCTATATGCAAGGTGGACTTACATATGAATACGGAAAATTGGGTATATTAAAAGCAATTGAACATATGAAAAAGTAAAAGAAGGGAGAAGAAAAATGTTAGTCGTAACAATATTAACAATTTTAATTGTTTTAGTAATTGTCGTTTTAATCTTAGGAGGAAGTACAGGAGGAACTACAACTAGAAAAATAGAAAAAGAAAAAAAAGAGGCAATTAAAAACGCCAAAAAACAAGTAAAAAGCAAAAAAAGAGAAACCAAAAGGCAAGAAAATCAATACAGAGATATTTTAAGTGAAGTAGACGACGAAGAACCAATAGAAGATTTTGAAGAAGAACAAGAGCCAGAGGAATATGACTTTGAACCATACCAAGAAGAAACAGAAGAAGAGGAAATAGAAGCTCCATATGCAGACTTAAAACCAGAAATAGAAACAGACTCTAGTGATATTCAATTCTTATTTGATGACGATGAAGAAGAGGAAGAAGACGAAGAAGAGGAACAAGAAGAATTGGAAGACACAGAAATAGATCCATACGCAGACTTAAAACCAAGCATAGAAGAACAAAATGAAATAGAAGATATTGAAGAAAACGAGATAGAAGAGGAAGATATAAGTGTACAAATGGATACAACCTTTAATAGTGATCCTTTAGAAAAATACATTCAAGAAGCACAAGAAAATGACATAGGCTATTTAAATGGAGATGGACCAGAAGAAGAGGAAACTGAAGATGACGAAGACGATGACGAAGAAAAAGACCCATTTAAAATATTAATGGAACTAGAAGAAAAACCAAAAAAGAAAACAGCAAAAACAGCAACCAAAAAAACAACTACAAAAGCAGGAGAAACAAAACAAACAGCAACCAAAAAAGAAACAACAAAAAAACAACCAGCCAAAAAAACAACAACCAAAACCACAAAAAAAGCAACCACAGGAAAGACAACCAGCAAAAAAACAACAGGAACCAAAACAACAGGAGCCAAAAAGACAACCACGAAAAAAACAACAACCAAAAAGAAGAAAGAAGATAAATAAATGAAAATAATTGTAATTGGTGGAGGCCCAAGTGGAATGATGGCGGCAATAGAAGCCAAGCAAAATGGGCACCAAGTAATTTTATTAGAAAAAATGAAATCACTTGGAAGAAAATTAATGATAACAGGAAAAGGAAGATGTAATATTACATCTTCTTTAGGTATGGAGGAATTTATAAAAAACACACCAGGAAATGGAAAATTCTTATACAGCTGTTATCAAAATTTTACCAATCAAGACATAATCAATTTTTTAAAAGAACAAGGCTTATCAATAAAAGAAGAAAGAGGAAACCGAATATTTCCTATAACCGATAAATCACAAGACGTATTAAAATGTTTTACAAAAAAATTAAAAGAACTAAAAGTGGAAATAAAATACGAAACACAAGTAACCCAAATATTAACCAAAAAAACAGAAGAAAAAATAGAAGTAACAGGAGTAATGGTTAAAGTGGGACAGGCACACACTGAAAAAATAGAAGCAGATAAAATAATCTTAGCAACAGGAGGAAAAAGCTATCCATTAACAGGTTCTACAGGAGATGGCTATCATTTAGCAAAGAAACTAGGTCATACCATAACCGAAATTAGACCTTCTTTGGTGCCTTTAGAAAGCTATGATAAAGAAACTTGCAAGCAATTGCAAGGACTATCTTTAAAAAATGTAGAAATCAAATTAATTGACAATCAAACCCAAAAAGAGATTTATCAAGATTTTGGAGAAATGCTATTTACTCATTTTGGTATTTCAGGACCTACCATTTTAAGTGCTTCAGCCCATTTAGTACGTTATCCCAAAATTACTGAAAAACTAAAAGGTAAAGAAATTGATTTAAAAATTGATCTAAAACCAGCCCTGTCAGTAGAAAAGCTAGAAGAAAGAATAATAAGAGACTTCGAAGAAATAAAAAATAAACAATTTAAAAATGGATTAGACAAATTATTGCCACAAAAATTAATACCAATTATAATAGAAAAAAGTAAAATTGATAAAGAAAAGAAAATAAATAGTATTACCAAAGAAGAAAGAAAAAGGTTAGTAGCATTACTAAAAAACTTTACAATAACCATAAAAAGCTTTCGTCCCATTGAAGAAGCAATTATCACAAGTGGAGGAATTTCAACAAAAGAAATAAACCCAAAAACCATGCAATCTAAAATTGTAAAAGGACTTTATCTGGCAGGAGAAATAATAGACGTAGACAGTTACACAGGTGGGTTTAATTTACAAATTGCCTATTCAACAGGATATGTAGCAGGATTATTAAAAGAGCGGATAAAAGTTAGGAGATAAAAATGGATTTCGTGACAATTGAAGAAAAAATGCAAGTAGAAGTGGTAGAAAAAAAGTCAAAATTTATAGGCAATTTAATTCCAGTAGAAAGTGTAGAAGAAGCGGAAAACCAATTGAGAGAGTACAAAAAGAAGTATCATGATGCAAGACACAATTGCTACTCTTACCGAGTGGTAGAAAACGACCAAATTATTGAAAAATCAAGTGACGACGGGGAGCCTTCTGGAACAGCAGGTGCTCCTATGTTAAATATATTAAAAACTAATAATTTAGCGAATGTATTAATCATTGTTACTAGATATTTTGGAGGTATTTTGTTAGGGACAGGAGGTTTGGTTCGAGCCTATTCTGATAGCTTATTAAAAGCAATGGAAGCAAGTAATTTTATCAAAAAATGTGAAGGAGTACAAATGCTAGCAAACATAGAATATGGTGACTTTGATCGTTTTAAATACTATTGCAAAAATCATGAGATTTTAATAACAAGCGTAGAATATAATGAATTAATTAGTTGTAAAATAGAACTAGAAGAAACAAAAAAAGAAAAATTATTGCAGGATTTTGAAACAAAAAATATCATTTTAAAAAATTTGAAGGAAATAACTAAAAAATATATTACAAAAAGTATATGAAAAAAGTAGTTTTATAAAATTTCTGGAAAACTTTTCCAGAAATTCTTGCTTTTTTAGGGGAGAGTGTTTATAATAAGAATTGTCAAAAAATTACAATTTAGGAGGAAAAAGATGGAAGAAAAGCTTAAAATTTTAATCGCAGATGATAATCAAGAATTTAGCTACACACTATCTTCTTACATTAATGGTCAAGAGGATATGGAGGTAGTAGCAGTAGCAAAGGATGGGAACGAAGCAGTTGAAATGATACAAAATACCATGCCAGATGTTGTACTATTAGATGTAATTATGCCACATTTAGATGGATTAGGAGTATTAGAAGCAATCAATAAAAAATTAATAAATAAAAAACCAGTTAGCATTATGCTATCAGCTGTGGGACAAGACAAAATAACACAAAAAGCAATTGGAGTAGGAGCAGATTATTATATTGTAAAACCATTTGATATTGAGGTATTAATTAAAAGAATAAAAGACATTAAATACTTCAAACCAAATCAAACAGGAGGTTCTCTTATTACAAGAGAAACAAAACTAAAATATATTGAGTTACCAGAAAATGATAGCAAAAAAGAGGAAAATTTGGAGGCTTTGGTAACCAATATTATTCATGAAGTAGGTGTGCCTGCTCATATTAAAGGATATCAATATCTAAGAGAGGCTATCATGATGGTGGTAAATGATATTGATGTGATTAACCAAATAACAAAGAGTTTATATCCTAAAATTGCTGCTAAATATAATACCACATCAAGTAGGGTAGAACGTGCGATTCGTCACGCAATTGAAGTAGCATGGGGACGCGGTCAACAAGATGCTGTAGAAAGTATTTTTGGCTATACCGTTTCAGCAGCCAAAGGAAAGCCAACGAATTCAGAATTTATTGCAATGATTGCTGATAAATTAAGATTAGAATTAAAGAGCGCATAGGAAATCTATGGATTAGTAGGAGTAACTATCGTAGATTTTGCCTTAGTTGTCATCATCTTAGTGTTACTGCGTAGGCAATAAAAAAATAACCATTCTGCTTTGACGAGGGAATGGTTATTCTTCTTCTCGGCAACCACGAAGTGGTTTCTTATTTTCTATTTTTATTATACACAGTTTTTTAGAAAAAGTCAAATGATTTTAGTTCAATTTTGAATAACCTTGTAAAACTTGGAAAAACTTTTAATAAGGAGGTACTAAAAAATGGAGACTAGTAACATGAAAAATATGGTAGTATTAAAAAACCTACCATCCAATTTAGTAGAAGAAGCCATCGTCATTTTAAAATCAGGTAAAAAAGTAAAAAAACTACAAAAAATAGAAAAGAAAAGAAAGCTCGAAAACAAAGAAAAGACAAAAAAAGAAAAAGACTACATTTTAAAAGAAGCAGAAATGTTAGTAAGTAACTACATCTCTAAACTAGAAGACAATCACGAAAAAAAGCAAAAAAGAGCAATCGAAAACTACAAAAAATATAAAAGATTAAAAAACTATGCCTATTTAGCAACCAGTATTATTATCATACAAGCAATGCTATTGGTTGTAAAATAAGGAATAAAACCACTTTTTCCATCATAAGCTGTAAAGAGCAAAACAAAGGAAGAGGTGTTTTTTTATGGAAAGAGTCATGACAGTAGAAGAAAAAATAAGACGAGCCGAGGAAATCTATCAAAAAAGAAGGCAAGGAGAAACAAGACCTGTTGCGAAAGTAACAGTAAATGAAAAAAAAGATATTAGGCTACTACGAAAAATGATAATACAAATGCTAATCTGTGTAGCCATTTATTTAATCATATATGCCATTCAAAATAACCAATATGTATTTTCCAATGACTTTATAAACAAAGCAAATGAAATACTTTCTTATGATACCAATTTTATGGAGCTCTATGAAATGGTAAAAAGTCAAATACTAGCTTGGGCAAATCAAGAAAACGAACAAGAACAAAACCAAGAAAAAGAACAAGAAGAAAGTCAAGAGCAAAACCAGCAAGAAAACCAAGAAGAGCAAAACCAAGAAACACCAAATGAAGCAATTGGAGGAGCCAGCGAAACATTAGAAGAAGAGCCTAAGCAGGAACTATCACAAGAGCAACAAGAAATTCAAACCATAAAAAACACAACAACTTTCATTAAGCCGTTAGAAGGTGGTGTAATTAGCTCACCCTTTGGGATAAGAGAAACAGCAACAGGATCAGTTCCCAAAAACCATACAGGAACAGACATAGCAGCAAACCAAGGTACAAAAATAAAATCCGCAACAGACGGAGAAGTTGTCTTAGCCTCCAGTGAAGGAGACTATCGGAAATCATTTAAAAATACAAATTGGTGAAGTAAGCATCATTTATGCACATTGTAATCAACTCTATGTAAAACAAGGAGACAAAATCACACAAGGACAAGAAATTGCAGAAGTTGGCTCAACCCGGAAATTCGACAGGACCACATTTGCACTTTGAAGTAAGATTAAAAGAAAAATGTGTCAATCCACAAAGTATTCTAGAATTATAAGGGGGCTAATATAAATGAGATTTCGAATTGATTTAAAAATATTTATTTTTATCCTTTTATTTTACATTACCAAGCAAATTGAAAGTTATGGCATGATAATGTTTTTTGCCATATTACACGAATTTCGGACATTTACTTTGTGGATTACTATTAGGAATGAAACCAGAAAAAATGGAACTAATGCCATATGGTGTAGCAGTATCTTTTAAACTAACAGCCAAAGATTACAATCGAAAAATAAAACAAGCAAACCAACTAGAAGTAAAAAAAATAGTCGTTGCCTTAGCAGGACCACTTACTAATCTTCTTATTATGATAATAATTTGGCAGCTAAACATGAATGTCTTTGATGGACTTATGATATTATATTCCAATTTATTACTAATAATATTTAATCTATTACCAATTTATCCATTAGATGGTGGAAGAGTATTAAAAGGAATCTTACATATATTTTTAGGAAAAATAAAAGCCGAAAAATATACAAATACCATATCATTTATAAGCTTAATAATAATCACACTAATTTGTAGCATATTAATTTACCTCGTCCAAAACATTGCTATTTTCTTTATAGTTCTAGTACTTTGGGGACTATTTATAAAAGAAGATATAAAATACAAAAAAAGAAATGAAATCTATCATTTGCTAGAAAAAACTGAAAGCAATATGGAAAAAAGTCTTGAAATAAAATCAAATTAATAGTAAACTAATAGCAGGGATTAGGGGGACGTTCCTTAAAATCCCTGCTTTAATAAAATAGCGTCAGCTAGCTTTGGCTGTGCTTGCGAAAAAGGAGAATGTGCAAATGATAAAAGACAAAATAAAAAAAGAAAATGGAATTTCTTTAATTTCGTTGATAATAGTAGTATTGGCGTTACTAATCCTTACCAATATTATTATTTATAATGCAAAAGATAATCTAAGAATCGGGAAATTAAAAGAAATGCAAAATGATATAGGAAATTTACGTGATAAAATTTCTTCTTTTTATACTGCAAATGGAAAAATCCCAGCCAAATTAGTTTATCACAATTCAGAAGCAATCGAAAAAATAAGAGCGGCGGGAGTGATTAGTGATAGTGTCGATACAGGAGAATTTTTGGTAATCGATTTATCAGCCTTAGAAAATTTGACACTAAATAAAGGAGAGGATTATAAATTAATAAAAGATAAGAGCGAATTAACAGAAGAGGACAAACAATATACAGACTTATATATTATAAACGAGGCAAGTCATAATATTTTTTATGTAGCAGGAGTAACCATTGATAATGAAACCTTTTACACAGATTATGAAGCAGTAGATGCAGATAAAGCCAGTGTTGATTTAAAATATGTAGATAATGTAAAAATTCCAGAAGGTTTTTATTATGTAGGAGGCAGCAAGGAAGAAGGTCTTGTTATTAGTGACGTTCAAGGAGATGACTTGGAAAATACAAAACGAGGAAATCAATTTGTGTGGGTACCTGTAGAAAACATTAGCAATTTTCATACAATAGAAGGATATGCCAGCGAGCAGTTACAAAGTAGACTAGCTAATTGTGCAGAACCTTATACCAATGGATATGTCGAAGAAGTTGCAGAATATAATGCTATGAAAAAAAGTGTAGAAAGAAATAAAGGATTTTACATTGGTAGGTTTGAAACAGGAAAAGATAATGCTGGAAATGTAGTTGTGCAAAAAGATGTTAGTGTTTATAACAATGTACCTTGGGGAAATAGTATGACAGACATTGAAAATACTACCAATACACAAGGAAAAACTGGTGCTGTAAAATTAGCAAAGAATTTTACTGTTGAAAAGACTTCCTATAATGATAGTGTAACAAGTACATTATGCTATGGCGTACAATGGGATGTAGCTTTAAAGTTTATTGACCCAAGCTATGAAGGATTTGTAAAGAATAGTAGCGAAAAAGGATGGCACAGTAATAATTATAGCGCTGGAAATCCAGAGCATAGAACAGGAATAGATTTAGGAGAAAATAAAAGTAACTGTTTAAAAAACATCTATGATATGGCAGGCAATGTATGGGAATGGACCATGGAGGTTTACAGTACGGATAAACGAATCAATCGTGGAGGTGGTTACAACCAAGCAGGAGATGCTTATTCAGCTTCTTTTCGTAATACCTATGACAGCATTCCTACCGATAGCAATGATAGCCTTGGATTTCGCATCACTTTATACTTAAACAGTGAGGAAGAAAACTGGTCACCAGTTTATGACAAGCAAGGAATTTACCAAGATAAAAATGGAGATACAGCTTATATTCCAGCAAACTTTCAAGCATCTAGAAAAAATGGAGAAAACACGATTAATGAAGGGTTAGTAGTAAAAGACCTAAATGGCAACGAATTTGTGTGGGTGCCAGTAAATGATATAAATGAGTTTGAAAGGACAGTAGGATATTATAACAACACATTACAAGACTTAAGTAATTATACAGAGCCATATACCAATGGATATAGCACAGAGGTAAGTGATTATGAGGCCATGGTAGAAAGTGTAAAAAATAAACATGGATTTTATTGCCGGTAGATATGAAGCAGGAAAAGACGATAGTGGCAATGTTATCATACAAAAAGGTGCCAATGTATACAATAATGTACCTTGGGCAAATAGTATGACAGATATAAATGGAACAAGCAATACAAATGGAAGAATAGGTGCTGTAAAATTAGCAAAAGATTTTGCAGGAAGTAATGGATATGCAGGAGTTACTAGTACTTTATGTTATGGCGTACAATGGGATACTACTTTAAAATTTATTGACCCAAGTTATATGGGATTTGCAAAAGATAGCACAAAGCAAGGCTGGTATAAAGATAATTGTAATAATACAGTAGAGGGAAATATAGAAACCAACCCAAACCATATAACAGGAATAGACTTAATTTATGCGGATAAACCAAATATAATTGCTAATAAGCAAAAAAATATATATGATATGGCGGGAAATGTTTATGAATGGACGATGGAAACTTATGATACCAACTATCGTGCCAGTCGTGGAGGCAATTCTGGTGACGCCGGACTCGAGTTTCCAGCATCCTTTCGTTACTACAGTAATCCAAACAATACCTATAGCGGACTTGGTTTCCGTATAACTTTATATTTGTAAAACCAAATTTTTCATAAAGCAAAAAAACGACTAGGTGGCTGTCAAAGCAAACCTAGTTATTTTTAAATTTTTTTACAAATTGGGCAAATTAGTTCACAAAAAAATGTAACAATTTTGTAATATTTTAGAAACATTTTTGTTATAATCGATTGACTTTTTTTCCAATATGCTATATCATATATATGTTAAAAAAAGAAGGGAATGAAAAAAACATGGGAGAAGTAATCGTAATCACATCAGGAAAAGGCGGAGTAGGAAAAACAACAACCACAGCAAACTTAGGATCAAGTTTAGCCGTAGAAGGAAAAAAAGTAGTATTAATCGACACCGACATTGGTCTACGTAACTTAGATGTTGTTATGGGATTAGAAAATAGAATTGTCTATGACATTGTAGACGTAGTAGAAGAAAAATGCAAACTAAGACAAGCCCTAATAAAAGATAAAAGATTCAAAGAATTATACTTATTACCAGCAGCACAAACAAGAGACAAAAGTGCTGTCAACGAAGAACAAATGAGAGGATTAGTAGAAAAACTAAAAGAAGAATTTGATTACATCTTAATCGACTGTCCTGCTGGAATAGAGCAAGGGTTTAAAAATGCAATCGCAGGAGCAAATCGTGCTATCGTAGTAACAACAGCAGAAATATCAGCCATAAGAGACGCAGATAGAATCATCGGTTTATTAGAATCCTCTGAAATCAAAAACCCTGAATTAGTCATAAACAGAATCAGACCAAACATGGTAAAAAAAGGTGAAATGATGGACGTTGACGATATTGTAGACTTACTATCCATTGAACTAATAGGAGTAGTTCCAGACGACGAATACATCATAACACAAACAAACAAAGGAGAACCAGTCATTCAAAACAAAAAAGCACCATCTGGAAAAGCATACATCGAAATTGCCAAAAGAGTACTAGGAGAAAAAATTGAAGTAACCATTCCAGGAGTAGAAAAAGGCTTCTTTGCAAAACTAAAAAACTTATTCAAAAAACAATAATTAGTTTGGGGGTAAAAGACGACAATGTTTGAAAACATAATGAAAATATTTAAAAAAATAAACAAAAAAGACAACAACACAAGCAACACTTCAAAAGAGGCAGCCAAAGAAAGACTACATTTAGTTTTAATGCAAGATAGAGCCAATGTTTCAGCAGACTTTTTAGAACTAATGAAACAAGAAATTATTGAGGTAATCAAAAAATACATTGATATCGACGAAAGAGCAATTGATGTAAGACTTACCAACAAAGAAAACGAAGACGGAACAAATGGAGCTCCTGCTTTATATGCCAATATTCCTATTATCAATATAAAAAATGAAACCAAAAACTTAGAAGGAAAACACACAAATTGTGAGCCAATCAAGAAAAACGAAGAAGAAATAAGAACACACGATAAACAGGAAGAAAACAAAGAACCAACAAGTCAAGTAGAAGAAAAGCAAGCAGAAAAAGAAACCATCATAAAAGAAGAGGAAGAGACTAAAAAAGCAGAAGAAAATGTAGTAAAGGAAGAAGAGCAAAAAGAAGAAGCAGAAACAATAGAAGACGAAAATAAGGAAAAACAGGAAACAGAAGAAGAGCTTAAATCAAAAAATTAAATTGTAAAAGAGTGATTTAATGAGAAAAAGAGAATTAAAAAACATAGAATGGAGTGTAGGAATTATTGCAATTATTCTTTGCATCATAGGATTAGTTGCCTTATTTTCTGCTACCCAAGAAACAGAATATGCAGATTTTAATAAACAATGTATATGGCTTATGATAAGTCTTGTAATAGGCATAATCGTAATGTTAATCGATTACAAAACAATTTTGAAAATGTCACCTATATTTTATGGCATTTTTATTTTGTTACTCATTGCCGTTTTATTTACACCACCAGTAAATGGTGCTACAAGTTGGTTTGATATAGGATTTTTCTCTTTCCAACCAGGAGAATTTGCCAAAATATTTGTCATACTATTCTTAACCTATATCATAGCTAAAATACAGCAAAGAGACAAAACAAGTATCAACAAACCAATCAAGTTACTAATTTTATTAGTAGCACTTGGTTTACCAGTATTACTAATCATAAAACAACCAGACTATGGTACAGCAGCAGCCTTTATAGTAGCCATGGTATTTATGCTAATAACAGCTGGAATTGATAAAAAATATATGATAAGTGCTATAATATTAGTAGCAATAGCTGTTCCAATTCTTTATAACTTCATATTACCAGAGCATGCAAAACAAAGAATAGACATCTTCTTAAACCCAGAAGCAGACCCACGTGGTTCAGGATACAACATCATTCAATCCAAGCTTGCCATTGGAGCAGGAGGCTTAACAGGAATGGGGCTACTAAAAGGAAACCAAACACAACTAGGATTCTTATATCCCAAAACAACAGACTTTATCTTTGCTGTTATTGGAGAAGAAATGGGCTTTATTGTAGCAGGTATGGTAATCATACTCTATGTTATACTAATAACCAAATGTCTATACGTAGCTAAAACAGCAAAAGATGAGGAGGGCTCTTTAATTGCAGCAGGAATAACCCGGAATATTTGTCTTCCACATGTTAGAAAACATAGGCATGGTAATGGGACTATTACCAATTACAGGAGTGCCACTTCCGTTTATCAGTTATGGAGGAAGCTCTTTAATTACGAACTTTATCTGTATACGGAATTTTACTAAACATTAGTAGTAAAAGACAAAAAACAATATTTGTAAAATAAGTAGAAATTTAGGTATATTTCTTAAAGGAGTAAAACATGTACTTACATAAATTGAAAATAGGAAATGTAGAATTAGAAAACAACCTAATATTAGCTCCTATGGCTGGTGTAACAAACCAGCCTTTTCGAATGATATGTAAAAACTTTGGACCAGGTATGGTATGTACAGAAATGGCAAGTTCCAAAGCCATTTTTCATGACGACAAAAAAACAAACCGACTATTAAACATTGAAGGAGAAAAAAGACCAATTAGTTTCCAAATATTTGGAAGTGACGAAGAAACCATGGGGTATGCCGCCAAATATGTAAGCAAAATGGCAGACATTGTAGATATTAACATGGGATGTCCCGCCCCCAAAGTAGTAAAAAATGGAGATGGAAGCAAGCTTTTGTTAGACTTGAAACAGGCTCAAAAAGTGATGGAGGCAGTAGTTAAAAATTCTACAGTACCAGTTACTTTAAAATTTAGAAAAGGATGGGACAAAGAAAATATCGTAGCAGTAGAACTAGCCAAAATAGCGCAAGAAGTAGGAATATCTGGTGTTACCATTCACCGGAAGAACCAGAACCGAATTTTATTCTGGAAAAGCAGACTGGGATATCATAAGACAAGTAAAACAAGCAGTTAGTATACCTGTCATTGGAAATGGAGATGTAGTAGACGAAGTCTCTGCATTAAAAATGTTTCAAGAAACAGGAGTAGACCGGTATTATGATAGGAAGAGGAAGCTTTGGAAATCCTTGGATTTTCAAAAAAATCGCTCATTTTTTAAAAACAGGTGAAAAACTACCAGAAGCTAGTCCAGAAGAAAAATTAGAAATCATTAAAAAACATATCAAATTAGCCGTAGAAGAAAAAGGTGAAATTGCAGTAAAAGAATTAAGAAAACACATTTCTTGGTATACCAAAAACTTAAAAAACTCAAGTGACTTTAGAAATACGATTAACCAAATAGAAAAAGAAGCTGAATTGCTTCAAAAAATAGAAGAATATTTTAAAACCCTATAAAATAAAATGATAGTAGATTTTGATAGCTACTATCATTTTTGCAAATTTAGGGGAGGGAAGCATTTTGAAAAAGAAAAATATCATTATTCTAATAATAGCGTTGTTTGTTATAGGAATTATTATTTTTTTAACATTTTTTAATGGTAAAACGGCTAAAAATTTAAAAATTGGAAATAATACTAGTAGTCAAGAAATTGTAGATTACATTTTAAATATTAGTTCCTATCAAGCAATAGTAGAAGTAGAAGTAAAAAGCAACAAAAACAACAATCGATATATTTTAAAACAAGAGCAAAAAATGCCAGAAGTAAATTCTCAAGAGGTTTTAGAACCAAGTAATATTGCTGGTATAAAAATAATAAAAGAAGGAAATCAATTAAAATTAGAAAATACAAAACTAAGTATAAGTTCCATTTATGAAGACTATCAAGATATAGCTGATAATAATTTAGATTTAAATAGTTTTATCAAGAATTATCAAGAAGACAAAAATGCAAAATGGAAAGAAGAAAATGACCAAATTATAATGACTGCAAAAAATGAAAATGAGGAAAAAACATTGTATGTAAGTAGAAAAACGGGAAAGCCAACCAAATTAGAAATAAAAGGGACGAACAAAAAAAGCGAAATTTACATATCCTATAATGAGGTAAATCTAAATAGTTAAAATAAGCAAACATTTACCTTCACTAATATTTAAAATAGCATGAAATATACTTGACAATACACTAACATTAGGAGTGAAGAATATGCAAATCAAAAGAGGAGATATGTTTTATGCAGATTTAAGTCCAGTAGTTGGTTCAGAGCAAGGTGGAGTAAGACCAGTTCTTATTATACAAAATGACTTAGGAAATAAATATAGTCCTACTGTAATTGCAGCAGCAATTACTTCTCAAACAGGAAAAAATAAATTACCAACTCATATTGAAATAGATTCAGATTCTTGTGGATTAAAGAGTAATTCAGTAGTACTTGCAGAGCAAATTAGAACCATTGATAAAAGCAGATTAAAAGAACGAATTGGTCATATCGATGACGAAAAAATAATTGATAAAGTCAACAATGCTTTGGGTGTAAGCTTTGGATTGGATGAATAAAAAATTGGCCCATCGGTTCCGGGTTTAAATGGGACATTAACAATGTACCATTTA
>CAOKJE010000026.1 GCA_948468505.1 uncultured Clostridium sp.
TGGCTCATATTTACTCATTTTCAAACACCTTTCTAAATTTAGTTAATAGTTGCAATTATAAATAAATCATCAGAATTAATTGAATATTCTGCTTTTGTACCATCTGGTAATTCTCCATTATATGCAACCCAATATTGTGAATTAGCATAATTCCATACTCCAGTTTTTTCATAAGTTTTATATTTAATAGTTCTATCTTCTTGTGCCGAAAATTTATCTCTTGTATCATCTTTTACCAAATGAATTTTATTGTTTCTTGCTTCATATAATACATCTATTATAAAAATGTCTCCTTCAACTGTTGATTGTACTACTCTAATAAAAGCATTTTCTTTTTTATTATATTTATCCATAAATTCACTATATAAATTATCATTATGAACCATTGCACCTATTATAAAACAATTATCTTTTTGTGCTTGTTCTTTAGAATAGTTTTCTGGTAATGTTCTCAAATCTTGATATTTACTTATAATACTATGATTATAAAAGTCGTTTATATCTGCTATACCTTCATATTCTACTCTATAACTATCTTCTAGTCCAAATGTTCCTTGACTAGGAGTAATTGGAAAATATTTGTTATTCATTAGAAATCCCACTATTTCATCATTTTCATCTTTAAATCTTATTGAATATCCTCCAAAGCTAGAACTCCACTCTATATCTACATATTCATACTGTTTTTCAGGAAAGTTCTTTTTTAAATAATTTGTTGCAGAAATTCTTGCTATCTGTTTTGGAATTATCCCACTAATCCATAATCCTAAAATAACTACTAAAATTATAATTATTGTTACTATAATTATTCTTTTTTTATTCATAACTACCTCCTCGACTACTTGTAATTTATCGTTCTTTATATTTTTCGATTAAATCATATAAGTATTTCCATTTTTCTTCTTTACTATTTTGTGCAAAATTCGTTTGTAACTCATATATATTTTTCTCATTATCTTCATATTTTTTTAATATAGTTATTTCATTTGGAGAACGATTTCTATTTTTTTCAATTTCATATAATTCTACTTCTTTTTTATCTATGGAAAATTCTATATAATACTGTGTTTCTCTCACTTCCGACTCTTGTCTTAATTGTAAAAATTCCAAACTTGATGGATATTCAGTCAATTCTAAAAAATCAAGTTTTATTAACTCTTCTATTTCTTGTTGTGAAATTTTATTTAATTCAATTTGGCTTGTATGAGTTCTTACAGTATCATAAATAATCCAACTAACTATTCCAACAGTAGCAAGTATAACTATCAAAATCAATAATACACATATTTTTACTATTTTCTTACCCATATCTTCTCTACCTCTTAAATTTACTATCTACCTTGCTTATTGCAATTTTTTAAATAACTTCTTTTTCTTTAAGAAATTTAACTTCCTTTTCATATGTATTGCAAGTATCTGGAACTTCAATTAATTTTATATTATTTCTTTCAGCATAATCTCTCTTTAACTTATCTTTTTCTAGTTGATATTCAAATTGTCTCTTACCACCAAATTCTTTTACTGGTTTACGGTGCTGTATTCCTTGACATTCTATAAGATATTTAATTGAGTTATCTTCATTTATTATTGCAAAGTCATATCTTAATAACCCTACATTTCCTATTAAATCTGGAAATGACATTTCAACCTTATATTTTATATTATTTTCATTAAAAATCTTAATAGTTCTCCATTGAAAAGAAGATATTTTATGACATTTACAATATGCATCACTATAATAACCTATGTCTGCATTTCTCCCATAATCATCATTTCTAATTTCAAAATCTAATGACTTAAATATATATTCACTTTGGCATAAATAACACTTACATTTATATTTTTTACATAATTTTATGTGTTTTATTCTCTTACCTTTTGTCTTTTCTATCCATGAATCATTCTCATAATTCTCGTCAATACATTCTAATATTTTTAATGATTCATGTATAGTATTAGTATAATCCACATCAAAATTTTTAGTTTTATCATAAACTATATCTGTAAAACAATTATCACTACAATATCTATACTTTTTCCATAACCACCATTTATCATTTTCCTTACACCAATATATTTTTCCACATTTACTACATTGTATTTTATATCTATATTCTTTTTTAGATTTTAAAATTTCTATATAATAATCTAATGTGTCTGGTATATTAGTATATTCATTATTACTAAAATTAATTATAATTGAATCAATTAAAAGTTCGTTAAAAACTTCATTTTTTTTTAGTTCACCATTCAAATATTTTTTTCGCACTTGTTCAGCTTTTTCTATCTCTTTTTCACATGTTTCTAATTCACTAATTACTGAAAAACAACCATTTCTAAAGCCTATTGGAATTTCTTGATTTGTTTCTTTCATTACTTCCCCTCTTTGTTTTTAATTTGTTTACCATAAAGAAATACATCATCTCAACAAATTACTATTAGTCAATATGATTATAGCATAAATTAAATAAAAAAATAAAGAGACATACCAAAATTTTATCTACCTTATCATCATAAAAAAATTAATAAGTTTATCACTAAATTGTCCCTTTTGGTAAGATATTCGATAGCATACGCTATCGCCTACTTACCTCCACTCACTAAACTATCAAATCAATATTCTAAAACCTTATATTTTCAACGGTTTACTCGTTTCAATACCTATCAAATTTTACTATTAAAAAGATTATCTAAAATTTGATATTTTTTGTACAAAAAATTCTATATTTATGCAATTATTTTAAGTAAAAAAATACATACTTGACTAATTTTTTATTAATGAAGTATGTATTTTCAATTACTTTTGAATTCAAATCATTTTATCAAGCATATTTCACTTGGTGTCTACTTTGGCATCTTCCTTCTGGTATGTCATGTAAGCAGATGGCTATGGCTAGGCTTAGTCCTAGTTTTATGGAGGCTTCAAAGCCAGAGCCGAATGGCTAATCCTTCTGGAAAGTTGTGAATGGCTAATCCTATGGATACTATGATTCCTGTTTTTAGTAGTTTGTTGTTTTGTTTTTTGAATTTTATACTGTTGTTAAATTTTTTTTCTACTAATAAATCACATCCTATCATAGCTACAATTCCTATGATAATTCCTATGATTACATTAGGGATTTGACTGATTCCGTAAGGCTTCTGGTATTAGGTCAAAGCATATGACTGCCATCATAAGGCCTGATGCAAAGGATAGGATAAAGCTTAGGAATTTGTTAGAGTGCTTTTTTATGATGACTCCTATGATGCCTCCGCATTGTGGTTCCAAAGGTTCCAAAAAATAATCCCAATAAAGTGGTTTTTAATATTTCGTCCACGTGTTTTTCTCCTTTTTCTTTTTCTTTTAGTTTATTTTGTTGGTATGGATTTTATTCTGGTAAAATGTTTTTCAATAAAAAAATAAGTATGTACTATGTTTTTGTGTACATACTTTTTCTTTTTATTCTTCTCCTTTTAGTCTTTCTGCTCTGTCTGCTGCAATTAGGTTATCTATCATTTCGTCAATGTCTCCGTTTAAGAAGTTTTCCATTTGATAGATGCTCATTCCTATTCTGTGGTCTGTAATTCTTCCTTGTGGATAGTTATAGGTTCTTATTTTTTCGCTTCTATCTCCTGATCCTACTTGTGTTTTTCTGCTATTTGCTATTTCACTGTCTTGCTTTTCTTTTTCGATTTCATATAGTTTGGTTCGAAGCATTTTCATGGCGTTGTCTTTGTTTTGAAATTGTGATCTTTCGGTTTGACATTCTACTACGATTCCAGTTGGCTCATGGATTAGTCTTACGGCAGAAGAGGTTTTGTTTATGTGTTGTCCGGCCTGCTCCTGATGCTCTAAATACTTCCATTTTGATGTCTGCTGGGTTAATTTCGATTTCTACGTCTTCTACTACTGGTAATACCGCAACGGTTGCTGTTGATGTGTGGATTCTTCCACTGCTTTCGGTGTCTGGTACTCTTTGTACTCTGTGTACTCCACTTTCGAATTTTAGTCTACTGTATACTCCTTTTCCTGTTATCATGAAGGAGATTTCTTTGTAGCCTCCCAAGCCTGTTTCGTTTTCGTTTAGTACTTCTAATTTCCAGTGTTTTTTTTCGGCATACATGGTGTACATTCTAAATAGGGTTCCTGCAAATAGGGCTGCTTCTTCTCCTCCCGCTCCTGCCCTAATTTCACACATGATGTTTTTGTCGTCGTCTGGGTCTTTTGGAATTAATAAGATTTTTAGTTCTTCTTCTATTTTGGGTAAATTTTCTTTGGCTACATAGTATTCTTGTTCTGCTAGTTCTTTCATTTCTGGGTCTTGGATTAGCTCTTCTGCTTCTTTCATGGATTCTTTTACTTTTTTATATTCTCTGAATTTTAATACAACGTCTTCTATGCTAGCATGTTCTTTCATTAACTTTTGCCATTTAGTTTGGTCTGCTATTACTTCTGGATCGGCTATTAATTGGGTTAGCTCTTCATACCTTTTTTCTACGGCTTCTAACTTTTCAAACATTTTTCTTCTCCTTATTTTTGTTTTTGCTTTTGGTATTATACTACATTTTTTTGATTAATTCAATAGATTGTGTTTAAAAAAATAGCCTATTTACTCCTATTTTACGAGCTTTTTAGACTATTTTTTCTTGTGCTTGGTTTTGCTATATTGTTATATAGTTAAATGCTATTTTTAGTTTTTCTAGTATTTCTTTTTCTCGGTTTGTGCATGTGAGTATAATGATTTGATGCTCTTTAAATCGATTGGCTATGTAATTTAAGATGTTTTCTAACCTTTTTTCGTCATAGTAAGCAAAGGCTTCGTCTAATATAATTGGCATTTTTTCTGTTGATAGCTCGTTTGCCATGGCTAGTCTTAAGGAAAGGTATAATTGGTCGATGGTTCCTATGCTTAGTCGATTGGCTGGAATGTAGTTTCCGTTTTCTAATTCTACTACTAGTCCTGCTTGATCGTTTAGCTTGACTTTGTTGTATTTTTCGTTGGAGATTTGGGCTATTGTCTTGGACAAATTTTCAGTAAATTTAGGGGTGACTGTGTTTTTCATTTTTTCGTAGGATTCTTCTAAAATTTCTTTGGCTAAGTACATGCTCTTTTCTAATCTTTTTAGGTTTACTAGTTTTTCGTTATTGTCAACTAGATTTTCCTCTATGTTTGCTAAATTTTCTAATTTTGGTTCTATGTTTTTGTAGTCTAATTGTAATTTGTGTAATTCTATTTTTTGGTTGTTTAATTCGTTTTCTATGTCTTGTATTTTTTGATTTGTTTTTTCTAAATTATTTTTTGGATTTTTTTCTGTTTTTTTTGGATTTTTTTCTTCGTCTATTTTTTGGTTATTTTTTTCTAATATTTCTATTTGAAAGTTTAATTGTTTTATTTCGGCATTTATTTTTTCTATTGCTTTTTTTATGGTTTTTTCTTTATTTTTTTGGTTGTTTTTTAAAAATAGGTAAAAAATCAAAACCGTTGCTACTGTAAAGAGAAAAATATAATTAAAATGTTGGTTTTTTATCAAAATAAATTGTAAGATATTTATGATGATACCTATTACGAAAGCAAATATTATTTTTTTGCTTTTTGTGTCTTTTTCTAATTTTATTTTTTTATTTTTTTCTAATATGTTTTTATTTTCTGATTTTATTTCGTTTATTTTATTTTTTATAGTGTTTATTTTTTCGTTGTTTTCATTTTTTAATTTTTCTTTTAATTGTGCCTCTAAGTTTATTTTTTCGTTTTCTATTTTGTCATTTTCTTGTAATATTTTTTCTTGTTTTAGTTTTTGTAGTTCTTTTTCTGTTGTTTCTATTTTACTACTTAGGTTGTTTTTATTTTTTTCTATTTCACACTTTATGTTTATTTGATTTTCTAGTTCTTGCTTTTGTTTTTGTAATTCATCGATTTTTTGGCTTGTTTGGTTGATTGGCTTCTCCCTAGATCTTTCGGTTCCAATTTCGTCTAGAATTCTTCTGTTTATTCTATCAATTGCTCTTTTATAGGATACGTTGTCTTCTCCTGTTCCTACTAGGTTTGCAACCTTTTGGATTAGTATGTTTTGCTGTTGTTTTTCTAGTTTTACTTCTTGTTGGTTGATTATTATGGTTGATAAAAATAGTGCTTCGTCTACTTTGGTTTGTTCATAAAAAAATTCGTTTCCTTTGTTTTTGTCAATATTAAATTGTTTGGATATGTCTTCCATGTTTTCATTAAATATTTTTGGATTTTTCTTTTTGAAGTCTCTGAATATTTCAAATTTTTCTTGGTTGTCTAATTGGTATTCTAGTTTTCCTGAGAAGTCTTCTCCTACCCATGGTGTGTATTTTTCAAAATTGGATATTTCTTTTCCATTTTTGTTTTTGGATATTCCATAGAAGGTGTCGGTTATGAAATTTAATAATGTGGATTTTCCACTTTCGTTTTCTCCATATATGATGTTTATTTTGTTTTTTAGATTTATTTCTTTTTCTTTTAGTTTTCCATAACCATTTATTTTTAGTTTGTTTATTTGCATGGATGTCTCCTTTCATGATAAGGCTTCTAATCCTATTTCGATTGCTTTTTCTAGGATTTCTTTTTCTTCTTCGTTTAGTTTTTCTTGGTTTAGTTTTTTTAACATTTCTTGGGTAAATAAGCCTTTTAGGGTGTTTTCGTTTGCCATTTGTTCTAAGTTGTGAGCTATTTTTGTGTGGTCTTTTATTTTTATGATTCTTTCGTTTTGGGTGTATTTTAATAGGTTATAGGTGCTGATTTCAAAGTTTCTGTTTCCGGTTAGTATGATTTTTATGTATTGGTTGTTTTTTATGTTTGTTTGGTTTATTTTTTCGATTAGTTCTTCTTTTGCTATTAGGTTTGTTACTTCTATTTCTATTTCTTTGAATTCTTCTTCGTCTAATGGTATGAATTCTATTTTTAGATTGTTTTTTTCTATTTCTCCGAACTATCATTCCATGTTCTCCTAGTTCGTCAAATCCTAGGGATATGGTAGATCCGTGGGTATATGATGTTATTTTTATACTCTGGCTTATGGATGTGACCGTAACGCTACATAGTTAAATTCTTTTTCTTGTAATGTTTTTTTGGCTATGGAATTGTATTGCTTTTCTTCAATAGAGGCACCGTCTAATGTTCCATGTATTACGAGTAGGTTTGGTTTGCTTTTGTCTTCTATTTTTAGGTCTTCTATTCCACAGTTTGTACAATAATAGTCGTTAAAGCCATATCCATAGATGTTTACTTCTTCGGTTTCTATTTTTTCGATTTTGGCATTAAATATTTTTACGTTTTTGCTCCATTCATATGTGTTGTAATAGGAGTTTTTGGTATATGGGTCATGGTTTCCTGGTGCTATGTATATTTGGGTTTTTGGTATTTCTTTGAATAGGTTGTTGATGTATTCTACTGTGGATAGCTTTATATATTTGCTTTCGTATAAATCCCCTGCTATGAATAGGTATGGTATGTTGTTTTGTTTGATGTATTCTACTACTTTTTTTAGGGCTTTTCTTTGTTCTATTCTTCGCAGGTTTGCTAGTATGTTTTTATTGGCTAAGGTTACGAAGGGACTGTCAAGGTGTAGGTCTGCTATGTGTACAAATTTCATGGTTTCCTCCTTCTTTTTTATTTCTTTGTTCTTTATTTTACTATATTTTTTTGTTTTTGGCAAGGTTTTTACGAATGTTTTTTCGGTTCTAAAATGTTACCTGAAAAACATTTTAATTTTGTCCTGATGTGAAAAAAGAAACGTCCCCAATTTCACATGGGACATTTCTTTTATTCGTCGTCTTCGATTGGTCCGGAATAATTCGTCAAATTTAGCTTCTAGTTCTTTTTGTAGGTCATAGATGTCATCGTCGTTTTCTTCTTGTGGTAGTATGGGTGCTTCTTCTAGGTTGTCTATTTCGTTTAGGTCTAAGCTTAGATTTTGTGTTGTTTTTTCTTGTGGTTCTTTTTGTAGTGTTTCTTGTGCTTGTTTTTGCTGTTCTACTGGTTCGTCAGCAAATAAATCGTCTAATGATTCTACTTTTAGGTTATCTACTGCTGATTCGTCTTGTTCTTCTACATAGGGGTTATATGGATTGTATTTTCTCCATACACCTCTGTCTTTTTCGCCTATATCATTATGACTGATTTCTAATCCTGCCATTTTCTTTGCCATGTTATGTTTGAAGTAGTAGAATTTTTTTGCTTTGACTGGTTTGATTCCTTTTTCGTATATGATACAGTCGTCGTTATCCATTCTTCGTAGTTCGTCTGGCGTCATTAGGGCTCTTGCCATGACTTGGTCTGATACGGATTTTCCTGTTTTCCAGTTTTGCCTGTCTCGGTTGATGGATACGCTGTCTCTTTCTATGGTTTTTTCTCCTAAGGCTTTTGAGAAGTATTCTACGGTTTTATAGGAGTTACTTCCTAAGAATAAGTGTGTATCACAGTTTCCCATGATGGTTTCGTATGATTTTTCGTATACGGCTTCTAATTGGTCTATGTTTTGTAGAATAACACTAAATGAAATTTTTCTACTTCTTGAGGTTGATATTTTTTTGTCAAAGTCTGGTATTTTTCCTATGTTAGCAAATTCGTCTAGGATAAAGAATGTTCTTTCTTTTAGGGCTCCCCCGTTTTGGTCTGCATGGTCATATAGTTGTTGAATCATTTGGGAGAAGAATATGGTTAGTAAGAAGTCGTAGGCTGTGTGTGTGTCTGATGAGATAACGTATACGGCTGTTTTTTTGTTTCCTATTTCTTCGAAGTCTATGGTGTCGGTTGAGGTTAGTTCTGCAATTTCTTTGGAGTCGAATTTTCCTAGTTTTGATTGTAATGAGCTTAGAATGGATGCATAGGTTTTTTCTGGTGCGATTTCGATTGATTTGTAATACATTCTTGCTGGGTGGTCATATGGTAGTTGGCTGATTAGTTCGGTTAATAGGTTGCTTCCTCCTTTGTTGTTGGCTGCTCTTACGAGTTCTGCACAGCTTGCTAGGTTTTGTTCTTCTTCTGGTCTTGTGGCTATTAGGTAATAGATTAATGCTTTTAGTAACATTTCTGCCATGTCATCCCAGTATGGTTCTGATCCTGAACTGCTTTCAGATTTTTGCCCTTTGATTACCGTGTTTGCGATTACGTCAACATCTAATTCTGAGGATATGTGCATTAAAGGGTTGTATCCGTCACTGTATTGTGGTCTTACTAGGTTTAGTACTTTGATTTCGTATCCTTTTTCTTTTAGATATCCTGCGGTTCTGTCGTATAGTTCTCCTTTTGGGTCTGTAAATACATAGGAGCCTAAACATTGAAATGCGTTTGGTATGGAATAGGATGCGGATTTACCAGATCCTGATCCGTCCTACTACTAATACGTTTACGTTTCCTCGTTTGTCGACTGGTAGATAGTTGTCTTCTGCTAAGATGATTCCTTTGCTTCTGTCTAAGATTTGGTATTGTTCTCCTCTTTGGCTCCAGTCACTGGAACCATGTTCTATGTCTGAGTATTCGTTTTTTGGTGCGCTTCTTACAAAGCCTATGAAAAAGAATACAGAATAGATTATGGTTACTACTAGTAAGCTAGAAAAGTAGTTTCCGGGTAGCTCCTTCACTAAATATTTTTCCTAGTGTTCCTAATGGGTTTCCGATGGATTCTCCAAAGGTTTGGAAAAATGCTTCTAAGTCCATTTTACCGCTTAATCCTGCTACATGTGAACTATAGGCAAACGGCGAAACAAATACTATGGCTATAAAAATCCATAGTATGGCAAATATTATAAAATTTTTTCTGTTTCTGCGGATGGCTCCTTCTATTTTGTAGTTCATATTTTTCACCTACTCTTTTGTGTTATCTTTAGCGGTCTCCTCTGTCTTCTTGTTGGTAGTTGTTTGTCTTTTTACGGATGGTGTCTTCTGCTTTTGCTATAACATAACCTACCTTTTCTATTTCTTCTTTATTTAAGTGTGCATATTTGAATGTATTTTTTTCTGGTGGCCAGTTTAATTTCATTTCTTCTTCCTCCTTAATTAATCGGTAATTGTTGGGGTTCCCCCTACTAAATTAATTTTTCCATTTTCTTCTCTTAATTCAAATACGAAATAAGATTTATATGGCTCTAATCTACATTTGCCTTTTACTTCGTTTGTTTTTTCGTCAAAGTAAAGTGTTGGCTTTATTTCTTCTGTTGTTTCTGGGTCAATAATTGATATTGGCCTTTTTAAGTTTGGCGTGTAGTTTACGTCTGTATATTCTTTTCTTTCTTCTGCATATAATGTTTGGAATTTGTAAGGCATTGGTTTTTTTGATATTTTTACTTTGTCGTCGTCTAAGATGCCACTGTTGATTACTACTTTGTCTGTTCCAAAGGATAAGATTACTAGTTGGTTTCCTTCTTTTTTTGGTTTGTCCACATAAAAAGTTTTTCTGTTTAGGTTTCCTACTAGTTCTTCTGTGAATTCTAGTCTTTCTACGGTGTGTTTTGGTGAGTCTTTTTGAAATTCTTTTTCTGTTTCTAAGATTTCATATATGACTGTTTTTACTCCTTCTGGATCTGTGATACTAAAGTGTTTGCCTTGTATTTCGTCCATTTTTTTCTCCCCCATTTCTATGTTTTATGCCATAGTTCTTCCTTTGTTTACAACTCTATCATTAATTATAGCGAAAAATAGCTGTTTTGTCAATATTGAATTTATGTAAATTATAGGCTTTGTTCTTTTCTTGGTTGAAAACTTGATATTTCTTTTAGTTTTTCAAATATTTTTCTTTCTTGGTCTGTTAGTTTTTTTGGTACGACTACTTTGATTTCGGCAATTAAGTCCCCTCTTATGCCTTCTGCATTTTTGTACCCTTTTCCTGGGATTTTTATTTTTTCTCCACTTTGAATTCCTCCGTGGTATATAGATTTTTGTTTCTTGGTCATAATCGATGGAGTTGACATTTGCTTTTACGCCTAGTGCAGCTTCCCATGATGTTAGTAATAAGTCGGTATATAGGTCATTTGCTTTTAGTTTGAATTTTTTGGTGTCTTCTATGTTGATTTTAATTAGTAAATCTCCATTTTTTCCGCCGTTTTTTCCCGGTTTTCCTTGCCCGATTAAGCGTATCTTTTCTCCATTTTGAATTCCTTCTGGTATTTTTATTTCGATGTTTTTGTTTTTTCCGTCATAGGTTCGAAAAGATAGTTTTTTTTCCATACCATAGTAGGCTTCTTCTATGCTGATATTAATTTCGGTTTCGATGTTTTCTCCTTTTTGGGCTGTTTTGGCGTTTGTGTTTTTCTCGGCTTTTCCTTGTTTTTCTATGCTTCCTATAAACATTTCTAGCATTTTTCCTTTTTCTCCTTTTCCGGAAAATGCTTTTTGCCCTTTATTAAAACGTGAGTTCCATATTCTATCGTATTTTCTTTTGGAAGCTGGAACGGATAGGGTTCTGTAGGCTTCGTTTATGTCTTTTATTTTTTCTTCTGCTAGGTTGTCTCCTATGTTTAAGTCTGGATGATATTTTTTAGCAGCTTGTCGATAGGCTATTTTTATTTCTTCTATTGATACGTGACTTGTTTCTAAGTCTAATATTTTATAATAATTTTTGAATACCATTGTTTAACATCCTCCCTAAAATTTTCAGGTAAGGTTATTATACCACATATTGAAAAAAAATCCATAGTTTTCATGGATTTTTTTATTCTTTACTTAATTGGATTAATTGGTCTAATAATTCTTGGTAAGTAATTCCGCTTGCTTCCCATAGTTTAGGATACATGCTAATATGGGTAAAACCTGGCAAAGTGTTGATTTCGTTGATATAGATTTCGTTACTAACGTTTTCGATAAAAAAGTCAACTCTTGCTAATCCTTTTCCGTCGATTGCTTTAAATGCTTTTATGGCTTGCTTTCTAATTTTATTTTTTAAGTTTTCTTCTATGTCTGCTGGTATTTGGGTTTTGGATTGCTCGTTTTGGTATTTTGCTTCATAGCTGTAAAATTCTGCTGCTGCTTTTACTTCTCCCACAGTGGATGCGATTACTTCTTCGTTTCCTAAAACGGCACATTCTACTTCTTTTCCTTGGATGCCTTCTTCGATTAGGATTTTGTTATCAAATTGGGCAGCATATTTTATGTATTCTTTTAATTCTTCTTTGTTATTGGCTTTGTTGATTCCTACACTAGACCCTGAATTGGATGGTTTAAGGAACATTGGAAATTTCAAGTTTTCTGTTGCTTTTTGGACGATTTGTTCTAAGCTTAGTATTTGTTCCTTAAATTGATTGTCTACATAAATGTAGTTTTCTTTGTATTTTCGAATGTACTCATATTTGGCTTGTTTTAGTCCCGCTTTTTCAAAGATAATTTTTGTGTAGGCTTTGTCCATTCCTATACTAGAGGCTAAAACTTTGCAACCTACATATGGCTTTTTTAGTAGTTCGAATAAGCCTTGTATGGTTCCGTCTTCCCCATATAGTCCATGTAATACAGGAAATAGGATGTCTAGTTGATTTAAGTATTGGATTGGATTTTGTATTTTTTCTTTGGTTTTTGCTTGGTTTCCAAACGGTTGGTCTTGTTGTGGTTTTTCTGCTTCATACCAAGTTCCGTCTTTTCCAATGTAGATGGGATAGATTTCGTATTTTGTTTGGCTTAAGTTTCTTAAGATTGAGTTTCCTGATGCTACTGATACTTCATTTTCGGTTGACATTCCTCCAAAAATGACTCCTATTTTTTCTTTTTTCATATTTTTTTTACCTTCTTTTTTATTTAGATTTTTGTTTAAGGTTTTACCGATAAACCTATTTTTTGTATTTTCTCTGGTAGTTCATAAAATTTCATGCCATTGGATGCTTTTAGTAAGATGATGTCTTCTTTTTTTATGATTTGTTTTAATGTTTCTATGATTTTTTCTTGGTTTTCACATTCTATTATGTTTTCTTCTGCCATTCCTTCTTGTTTGGCTTGTTTGGAAATGGCTTTTGCGTTTTTTCCGCTTGTGATTAGGATGTCGATTTTGTTTTCATAAACAGCTTTTCCTACTTGTTCATGTAATTTTTCTGTGTATTCACCTAGTTCTAACATGTCGCCTAATATTGCAATTTTTCGGTTGTTTTTAAATTCTGATAAGTATTTTAGGCTTGCTGTCATGGATTCTAAGCTTGCATTGTAAGCATCGTTAATGATTTTAACACCGTTTGGCATTTTTATGGTTTCCATTCTTTTTTTGGTTAGTTCAAATTCTTCAATTCCTTTTATGATTTTTTCGGTTTCGATGTTTAAGATTTTTCCTACACTTACTGCACATAGGGCATTTAAGATAAAATGCTCGCCTCCTACTGGAACGGTTATTTTTGTTTCATTGTTTTCTAGATTACATGTAAATGTTCCTTGGTTTTCTTTTAGTTGTATGTTTTTTGCGTTGATGCTACTTGGTTCTTTGATTCCGTAGGTATAGATGTTGTTGTTATTAGGGTTTTGTTTTTGCCATTTATGTAATAAATCGTTGTCATTGTTTACTATGATTTTTGGGTTTTGGGCTCCTTCTAGTATTTCTAGTTTTGCTTTTAATATGTTTTCTCTTGAGCCTAGGTTTCCTATGTGTGAGGTGCCTATGTTTGTGATAATACATAGGTCTGGTTTGGCTATTTGGCTAAGTAGCTTGATTTCTCCAAAGTGGTTCATTCCCATTTCTAAAACAAGGGCTTCTTCGTTTTGTAATTTTAGTATGGTGAATGGTAATCCTATGTTGTTGTTGTTGTTGCCTTCTGTTTTTAATGTTTTGTATTTTTGGGATACGACATTTGCTACAATGTCTTTTGTGCTGGTTTTTCCAACGCTTCCTGTGATTGCTACTACTGGTATTTGATATTTTTCTCTTTTTTTTCTGGCAATTTTATATAGGGCTTGTAAGGTGTCTTCTACTTTTATGATGTTTTTGTTTGGATATTTTTTTAGTTCTTCTTTGCTTATTGGTATGTTGGATACTATGACTGTGCTTGCTCCTTTGTCTAAGGCTTGTTTCCAAAATTGGTTTCCGTTAAAGTTTTCTCCTGTGATTGCTATGTAGGTGTCTCCTTTTTTTATGGTTCTTGTGTCTTTGGAGAAGTTTTGACATTCTTCTTCTTGGTTTCCTTGTATTAGTTTTCCTTTTGTTTCTTCTATTATTTCTTTTATTTTTAAGTTTTTCATGGTTACCTTCCTTTTTTTCTTTTGTTAGATTATATGCTTATTTTTTGTTTTTTGCAACTAAAAAAGGAAGAAAATTGTATTTGCTTCCTTTTACTTTTTTATAGTTTTTTTATTTCTTCTTTTGTGAGTTTCGTTGTTTTTTCTATGTCTTCTATTTTTATTCCTATTTTTAAAAGTTCTTTTGCTATTGTCTCCTTATATTTTTTTACTTTAGCTTCTATGCGTTCTTTTACGCATTCTTCTACTCGTTCTTCTATCTCTTTGGCTATTCTAGCTTCTTTCGACTTTTGGTCAAGTTCATACATCTGCCTGGATAGGTCATACATTGCTTGCAGTTCTTTCTTTTTGCTTAATTTCTTATTTTCTTCATCTACTTTTGCAATTGTTTTATTTTTCTTACTTGCCATAGCAATTTCCTCCTCATTTCCTAATATTAGGTTTAGCCAGTCTGCTAGTTCTCCTTTAGGTTCTTTTTTCTTTCGAAATTTTTTTAAGTCGATAATATGGATTTCTATTTTATCGGTTACTTGTATGTCTTCTTCTCTTTTCAAGATTTCTTCTACGAGTTCATTTTCGTCTCTACATTCTTCAAAGATTAGGTGTGCTATTTGGTGATATTCTTTTCGATTGAAATAACTAAAGTCTGTAATGGCGATTGCGATTGTTTTTGGCATGTTTTCATATTTTCCACCTGTTTCAATTGTATTTATGTACAACTTACAGACATAAAAGGTTAGTCTTTCATTTATGTTGCTTTCATCTTTTACTTGCATTTCAATCGATGCTATTGTTCCATCTTGTAGTTTTGCTCTTACGTCTAACACTCCAAGTTTTGATTCTTTGTAGTCTCTTGGCAGTTCTGGATTTTGAATTTCTAAGCTTTCTATTTTTATTTTTAAGATGGCTTGCAATAACCCTTTTAAGTTTTCCTCTTTGCCATTTACACCAAATAAATTTTTAAACATGAAGTCTTTGATTGCTGGAATTCTAATGATTCTTCCTTCCTGCCAAGTGGCTCCTTCTTCGTCTTTTTCATAGGTAATTTTGTTAGGTCTTTCTACCATATTTCCTTCCTTTCTAATTTTACTATAAAATCTTTTTTTATGCAAGAGTAAAGTTAAGTTTTATAGAAAATTTTTGATGTATTTGCTTTTTGTTTAAAATAAGGACATAAAATTTTAGAACTATAATTTCGACATTGATAGCATAAACTAAAAAAATGAAAGTTAAGCAAAAAAATTACTTAACCTCCATTTTTAAAGAAATAACTATTTATTTTCAACACTTCTGTTAGCTATTTCAATTGCTTTTGTTACAATGTTACCACATTTTTTTGAAGATACATTAGCCCAACTTCCTCCATCTTGTTTTACTTGGTCATAAACACCCAATTCTTTTGCTATTTCTTCTCTTAAATTTTCAGATATTAATTTACTATTTCTAGACATAACATCCTCCTAAAATAAATCTATAAAAGATTTTTTCATAAAACTCAAATTTAAGTTTTATAATTATAGTATGAGCAATTTTTTTAATTTTATTTTGACATTTTTTATGTTTTTTACACTTTTTTTGTCAAAATGTGATATAATTAATTAGATTATGAATGCTAAGGAGAATGAAAAATGAGCAGTAAGAATGAGCTTTTAGAAAAAAAAGAGAATGAAGTTACAACACCAGATGTTTCTGAACAAAACGAAAAACAAGAAACAAACCAAAATGATGTCTTAAAAAACGAAATAGTTAGCCATAAAGAACCTAAAAAATCTGAGGAAAATGATAGCCAAGAACAGAAAAAACAATGGGTTCCTTATGTTCCACTTGAAAAAAAGAAAACTAAAATTGGTTCCATTGTTACGATTTGTGTTATTGTTGTCATTACCATTTTTTGTTTGAGTTTTGCCATTTTTACCACTTATAATGTTTTTAATACTAATATTATATCTGGTGTACATATTAAAGAAGTTGATGTTTCTGGTCTTAGTCCTTCTGATGCCAAATATCAACTCGATAATTATTTGAAAGATAAATTACCAGAGGAAATAACGTTGAAGCACCGGAGATTTTGAAACTACCATTTCTTTAGGGCAAATGAATTTTTCTTTTGATACAAAGACCGCGGCAAATTCTGCTTTTCAAGTGGGACGTGAAGGTAATATTTTTGAAAATAATTTAGAGGTTTTGTCTATGATGTTTGGGCATGTAAATATTGAACCAAAAATTATATTTGACAAAAAGTCTTTAGCCAAAAATTTAGAGGATTTATCTTCTCAGTTGCCTGATGCCGTAGTACAGAGTAGTTATTATTTAGAAAATGCTGAATTAATTGTTACTTCTGGAAAAGAAGGTAATGTTGTTGATGTAGATGGCACTATGGAAGCTATTAAAAATTCTATTGCAACTTTTTCAGCTTTGAAAAATCCAATTGAAATTGCGGTTAAATCACAAAAACCGGATGATATTAATATAGAAAAGATTTATCAAGAGGTTCGAAAAGATCCAGTGGATGCTTATTATACAAGGGATCCTTTTGAGATTCATCCTTCCGAAAATGGAGTGGATTTTAAGATTTCTTTGGAGGAAGCTAAAGCCTTGGTTGAAGAAAATGAACAAGAAGAGTATTCTATCCCTTTGAATATTATTACTCCTAACGTTACGACTAATATGATTGGAACAGAGGCTTTTCCTGATTTGTTGTCAACTTTTTCTACTAGGTATGCGGCTAGTAATGTAAATCGAACGACTAATTTGATGCTTGCTGCTAATAAGATAAATGGTACGGTTTTAATGCCTGGCGAGACTTTTTCTTATAATAAGGTGGTTGGTGCAAGAACGATTAGTGCTGGCTATAAAGAGGCTCCTATTTATGTAGAAGGTAGAGTGGAAGATGGTCTTGGTGGTGGTATTTGTCAGATTACTTCTACTTTGTATAATGCTGTTGTTTATGCAAATTTAGAGATTACTCAAAGAACGAATCATCAGTTTGTTCCTTCTTACGTAACAGCAAGTAGGGATGCAACGGTTGTGTATGGTGCTCTTGATTTTCAGTTTAAGAATAATCGAAATTATCCTATTAAGTTGGTGTGCTCTGTTTCTGGCGGAATTGCTAATTTTCAGATTTTTGGTATGAGGCAAGAGGATGATTTTGAGGTTCAGATTTCTTCTTATGAGACTGGTAGAACGCCTACGGCTATCTATTCCGAGGCTTATAAGATTTTAAAGCGTGATGGTCAGGTTGTGGATAGACAACTACTTTCTAAAGATACTTATAAAAGACATTAGTAAATTATTGAAAAACGGGGTCTGTATTACAGTCCCCGTTTTCCTTTTCTTAGAAGCTTTCTAACGCTCTTTGGATGATATCTAACTCATCCAATCTTTTTCCTGTGTGCCTTACACACAGGACAGGTACAGCTAATGCTATACCGTTAGCAAGGTCATTCCCAGGAAGAATTGTAATTGCTATGGCAAAAATGGTTAGAAAAACCATTTTTATTATTAGCATTACTATTATTTTCTTTTCCCGCTCTTGTAATGTTTTCTTTTCTTCCTTTGCTGTCATAACTGTTCGCCCAAATACTAAACTTCGGACTTCCTCCCTTCTTTTGACAAAATTCGACATTGTGACATTAGTTGTATGATACCACATTCACATAACTTACGTCAAGTCTTACTTTTTACATTGTCAATGTTCCGGTTTGGTGTGTTAGTAATAATTAAAATATCTTCTTCTCTTCCATTTTCTGCATTGATATACACCAAAAATTCTCTATCTTCTACTTTTCCCTTAAATTCATAGCATAAAATTTCAGTTTGCCATTGGGTTGGAATAACAGCTAAGCCTTCACTTTCAATTTGTAAATCTTTATTTAATGTTTTTTTCGCTTCTTCTTTTGTTATGTTTACTTTTTTAATATCTCTAGTCGTGTGATTGTTTAGATATCCCGTTGTTTCCATACCTAAAACTTCGCCATTGTCTAAAGCTACTTTCACTTTAATTAAATCTGAGTACATTACTACTTCTTCTTGGGTTGCTGCATAATTAATCGTAACAATTCCCTCTTGTTTTAGATAATAAGTTTCCTTCATATTTTGAAAACCTTTTTGTGCTAAAAATTCTTTCGCTTTTTGGTCAGCTTCTTCTTGTGATATTGACTCGGTATTGACTTCTCTATTGCTATTCATGGAAACAATATACCCACCTTTTTTGGAAATAGAAAGGTTGATGGTTTCTTCCTTTTGGTTTGTGATAGAAAAATCATATACAGGAATGGTTGCATTTTCGCTAAATCCTAAACTATCTATTTGCTTTATGTTATCTTTTCCTATAAATTCTTCTGCTATTTTTTGGGCTTGTTCTTCTTCTATTTCTTCTCCCGTTAAGCCCTTTTTCTCCGCTCCTGTTAAGTGTTCTGAAAAGGCTCCATCGTAAATTAGTCCTGCATATTCATGAAAATTTTCTTCTAAATTGCTAAAGCTTTCTTTTGAGATATTGTCTACTTGTTGCGCAAATGCTACGGTTCCTTTTTTAGTTAATTCTCCCCATGAGAATCTTCCTGTGTTTAAATCGTCTGATAATTGATTTAAAGTATTTTCTAGTTCTACACTATAGGAGTGCAAATCTTTTAGGTTTTTTAGGTCTTCCTCACTTAAATTTTCGTCATAAATGTTTTTTCTTGATAACGAATAGCTATAATCGCTTACTTGGTTTAGAAACTTTTCTGTGTTTTCTAGTTCTTGGCTTTCGATCGGAAGTCTTGCTAGATAACTTTGTGCCATGTTGGCTTCTCTCCATAAATTAGTTAGGGTTTCTGCTCCATGTTGAGATGTGGAAGATATTAATGCTTTGGCAAGATAAGTTTCTACGTTTTGTACATAGTCTACTAATTCATAAAATGCCATATTATAGTTATTTTCTGCAGTTTGCTTATATTCTTGTTGTTTTTTATACAAAATAATGCCTAATGCCACTACTACAACTAGTAATACGCAAATGACACTTAACATGTGTCCTTTTTTTAATCTTTCTTTCCAATCTTGTAATTTGTTCATGTTTTCTCCTCCCGATGTTTTTTGGGACGGGGTCAAAAAACATCGTTTCTTTTTATTTAATTAAATTATTTTTAATTGGTAAAATGATGTTTTGTCCCGTTCTAAAAAACATCACTTGCAAAAACGGTGCTTTCCTATTGTTTTTACGAGTGGTCTTGACCAAATCCATTTGTTGGTTGCTGTTGCTGGATTGAAATAATAGATGCATCCTCCTGTTGGATCCCAACCATTCATAGCGTCTTGGGCTGCTTTATATACGGTTGAACCTTCGCTGATGGGAGCATTTATTTGGCCGTCTGCCACGGCTGTGAAGGCTCCTGATTGATAGATTACTCCTGCTATGCTGTTTGGAAATTGCGAGCTTTTTACTCGGTTTAAGATAACAGCACCGACTGCTACTTGTCCTTCATAGGGTTCTCCTCTTGCTTCTCCATTGATGGCTCTTGCCATTAGTTGGATGTCTGGTGTTCTTGAAGATGCTGCATATGTGATGTTTTCTTTTGTTATGTCACTTTTTATGAATAAAATTAATAGGATAATACTAAGTAATATCATAATGATTGTGAGTGTTTTTATTATATTTTTCAAATAATCACCTTTTTCTTTTTTATTTTTTCTATATTATTTTGTATTTTTTATTTAAAAATATTCCATTTTTTGAAATTTTATTTTTTTTATGATAAAATGCTGGTAATGAATTAGTCATTGTTTTAATTTTTTTAGATAATGATTTGTATGAATAGGAGATTTTATGAATATTTTAATTTTTTATGCTTCTTATGGCGGTGGTCATTTGAATGCTGCTAAATCTGTTTATGAGTATATTTCTAATTTGCGGTGATAATCATTCGATTGAGATGGTTGATTGTATGAAGTATGTGAATAAAACCGTTGAGAAACTAACGACAGCAGCTTATAGAGAGGCTGCTAAAAAGGCTCCTTGGGTATGGGGTAGAATTTATAGCGATTCGCAAAAAGGTCCTTTAGCTCATCTTTCTACTAGATCGAATAAGATTATGGCAATTAAATTGCTTCGTTTGTTGCGCATGCAAAAACCAGATTTGATTATTTCTACTCATCCTTTTAGTAGTCAAATGTGTAGTTATTTGAAAAGAAAGAAAAAAATTACGGCAAAGATTGCGACGATTATGACGGATTTTGCACCTCATGATCAGTGGCTTGTTGGTAGTGATTTTACAGATTTCTTTTTTGTGGCAAATGATAAGATGAAGGATTATTTAGCATCCAAAGGTATTTCTTTGGAAAAGGTTTTTGTGACTGGTATTCCTTTGTCAAATCGATTTTTGAAACGTTATAATCGAAAGGAAATTTTGGATAGCTATCATTTAGAAGAGGGAAAAAAGAATATACTATTTTTTGGTGGTGGCGAGTTTGGTTTGGGGAAATCTAGGACTTTTTCAATTTTTGATAGTTTGATAAAAAGTTCTAATGAACTACAAATTATTGGGATTGCTGGAAAGAATGATAAAATGAAGGCTAAGTTTGAAGAGCTGGTTAAAAAAAATGGGGCCAGTAAACGTGTTAGGGTTTTGAGTTTTACTGACCAGATTCCACAGCTTATGGCTATTTCTGATTTGGTGGTTAGTAAGCCTGGCGGTATGACTACGACAGAGAGTTTGGCTTGTGGGGTTCCTATGCTTATGATTAATCCGATTCCTGGTCAAGAGGAGGAAAATGCTGAATTTTTAGAGCAAAAAAATGTTGGTATTTGGCTAAAAAAGGAGATGGATGTTTCTGTTGTTTTACGTGATTTGTTTGCTAATCCTTCTAAGTTAGAGCAAATGACTGCTAATGCTTTACTTCTTGGGCACCCTAATTCTACAAAGGCTATTTGTGAGATTTTATTAAAATGAGCACGCAAAAACTACCCCTATTATAATTCTCTTCTTCCCTCTAAGGCTTTTGTTAGCGTAATTTCGTCAGTGTATTCTAAGTCTCCTCCAACAGGAATTCCGTGTGCTATTCTTGTTACGGTTATTCCTAATGGCTTTATTAGCTTTGATAAATACATTGCGGTTGCTTCTCCTTCTACCCTAGGGTTGGTTGCTAAGATGATTTCTTTTACTTGTCCATCCATTAGTCTTGCTATTAGTTCTTTGATTTTAATGTCGTCTGGGCCAATTCCATTCATAGGAGATATGGAACCATGTAAGACGTGATATACGCCTTTGAATTCATGTGTTTTTTCCATGGCAATGACATCTCTTACGTCTTCTACCACGCAAATGATGGATTTGTCTCTTTTAGGATTGGCACAGATGTTACATGGGTCTTCGTCTGTTATGTTGTAACATTTGCTACAGTATTTTAGATTTTTTTTGGCATTTACGATGGCTTTTATAAATTCGTTTGTTTCTTCTTCTGTGCTGTTTAGTATATGAAAAGCAAGCCTTGCGGCGGTTTTGTGCCCAATGCTTGGTAATCTTTCAAAACTTTCGATTAATTTTTCGATTGATGGTGCGTAAAGTGACATTTGTATTTCCTTCCTTTTCTTAAAGGACTGTTCCTTAGTCCCTTTTACATCATTCCTGGTATGTTGAATTTTCCTAATGCTGCAGCTTGCTCACTGTCTACTTTTCTTAGTGCTTCGTTTACACAGGTTAAGATTAAGTCTTCTAACATTTCTACGTCTTCTCCGGTCTACTACTTCTGGTTTTATTTTGATTTCTTTGATGATTTTTTCTCCTGATACTTTGACTGCAATTGCTCCGCCTCCTGCTGTTGCTTCAAATTCTTTTGTGGCTAGTTCTGCTTGCGATTTTTCCATGTCGGCTTGCATTTTTTTTGCTTCTTTCATTAGGTTGTTTAGGTTCATTCCTCCAAATCCTCCCATTCCTCCTGGGAAGCCTCCTCTTTTACTCATTTTTCATTTCTCCTTTCTTTTTATTCATCTTTATTATTCTATTATATTAAATGGTATGTTTGATTGTTGTGCTAATTCTTGTAAGTTTTCTTCTTCTGTCATAGGAACTGCTGCTCCTGCTACTTCTGTTAAATATTTTATTTGCATTTCTTTTCCTTCTGCTATGGAAACTAAGTTTGCAATTTCTCTTATGTTTTCTTGCTTTTCTAAAACGGTTTTTCCAAATGCACTTATGCCTTTGGGAAATTCAATTCCTACTGTCATGTCATTTATTACGGTTGCTGTGGTTCCTAGTAGATTTGTGTATAATACGATTTTTCCGCTTTGTTTTAAGTCATTTAGTATTTGTGGCCAATATTCGGCTGGATTTTTAGCATATTTTTTGGTGCTTATGGTTTTGGTTTCTGTGGTGGATATCGCTTTTTTGTTTGATGTGCTTGTGGCTCTACTTGTAATTTTTGTATTGTTTGGCATCGCAGTTGGCATTTGTTGTACCATATTTATTTTTCCTGATTTTAAGTATTTTTCTATTTTTTCGATTCTTTCTTCTATGTTTTGGCTATTTCCCGCTTCTTGACTACATAGCTTGATGATGCCAGCTTGGAACATGATTGTTTTTTGTGTTGATTGTTTTATGTTGCTTTCTAATTGTGATAATTGATAGACTATGTCTACTAATTTGTTTTTGGATGTTTTTTCTGCTATTTCTTTTATTTGGCTTATTTCCTCGTCGTTGTATAGGTCTAATTTTTTGGTTGCTTGATAGATTAGAATGTCTTTCACATATTTTATCATTTCCCATATAAATTGATTGATGTCTTTTCCTTCTTTTAAGATTTCATTGACTTTTTCTAGTGCTTTATCTACATCATATTCTAATAGGGCTCTTATGATGCCATTTACAAATGTAACTTTTGGAATTCCAACTAAGTCTTTTATTTTGTCTTCGTCTATTTTGTTTTCTCCGTCTTGAATACATCTTTCTAAAATGGATAATGCATCTCTCATCGCTCCTTCGGCAAGTGATGCTATGATTGCTAAGGCTCCTTTGGTGGCTTCTATTTTGCTTTCTTTGCATACGATTTCTAGTCTTTTTATGATGTCTTCGTTTCCTATTCTTTTGTAGTCAAATCGTTGACATCTTGAAAGGATGGTTGCTGGTAATTTTTGTGGTTCGGTTGTGGCTAATATGAATTTTACATGCTCTGGTGGCTCTTCTAGTGTTTTTAGTAAGGCATTGAAGGCTCCTGTTGATAGCATGTGAACTTCGTCTATGATGTATACTCTGTATTTTGCTTTTGTGGGTAAAAAGTTTACTTCTTCACGTATGGAACGAATGTCTTCTACGCTGTTGTTAGAGGCTGCGTCCATTTCTACTATGTCAGTTAGTGAGCCTGCTAATGCTGCCTTACAGATTTCACATTGGTTACAAGGTTCTCCCTCTTTGGGGTCTAAGCAGTTGATGGCTCTTGCTAATATTTTTGCGGCTGATGTTTTTCCGGTTCCTCTTCCTCCATTTAATAGATAGGCATGCCCTACTCTTCCTGCCATGATTTGGTTTTTTAGGGTTTTGGTGATAGGTTCTTGCCCTACCATTTCGGAAAAGGTTAGGGGTCTGAATTTTCGATATAGTGCGGTGTATGCCATTTGTTTCACATCCTTCCAAAGTAGCTTAAAGGTTCAAAAATAAATGGTCGTACTTCCTAATCTCTCTATGGAAAGATTCCACATAAAGATTTCTACTTATTGCTGCTTCCTTCCGGACCTGACAAGATTCATAGGTCTTTATTGGATTCTCTCCATACAAAGATTAA
>CAOKJE010000027.1 GCA_948468505.1 uncultured Clostridium sp.
TATTTTTTATTGTATTTATTGTTAAAAAAATTGGGTTTGTCAATTTGGGTACGTTTATTTTTTTAATTTTGTCCTGATGTGAAAAAAGAAACGTCCCCAATTTCACATCCCCATTTCACAATTTCTCCACTTTAACATACTATAATGTATAAGTTTTTAAAATTTAGTAGATACTAAGTATGTTGGAAGGGAGATTTTTCTATGAGGTCATTATGTATTAAGACAAATAATTCATGTTTAATCAATTATCTACTAAATGAATTAAAAAGTATAGACTTAAAAAATATTTGTTTTACAGAAAATGAATTCAAACTTTATAAAAATGTTATTATTCATTATTCTGGTGATAATGATGCTCTTTTTTTGTCAAAGGTATCTTCCATTCTTTGCTTTTTAGTAATTGACGAATTAGAAGAAGACTTACTAAAACGTTTTATTTTACAAAATTATTTTTATTTTGATAGTAGTGAAAGAAGCCAGATTTTAGCTCTTTGCTTTGATAATATGGCTGACGATTTTTCGAAACTTTTTGATAAAAAGTTCCACTTACTTTATGATGCTTTTTATGATTTTCTGTTAGAAAATAAGTCTATTGTGCTAAATGGCTTTGTTAATTTTAGATTAAAGAATTATTTTTCCTTTTTAGATGATATTGTAAATGAGGCTGTTAATCATTTTGTAATAGAAAAAGAGTACCTTGAGTTCATTTCTTTGTTAAAGTTATATATTAATTCACAAGATTATGCGTGTGAAATGGTGCATATTGTGTTTTCTCAAGGGGATTCTATTTTACTTGATGAAAATAAAAATTTGATTGTGGTTCAAGATGATATTTTTAAAGCTAAATATTTGAGTGATATTACTTTTTCGTCAAATGATTATATTTTGAATTCTTTGCTTACTTTGCTACCAAAAAATATTTATGTTCATTTGGTGGATAGCTATATTGACGAGTTTATTAATACTTTACAATTAGTATTTGAAAAAAGAATTCATTTATGCACAGATTGTAATATTTGTAATCTTTATAAAAAGACAAAAATTCCACATACAGAACATTCTTAAGTTGATTTTTTTCTGTTTGTGGAATTTTTTAGATTTTATTTAATTTAAAGCATCCATAACTTCTTGAAATCTTGGTAATAGCGCATAAGCAAATTTTTCTTCGTCTGCTACTTTCCATTTTCCGTCTTCTTTTTTTAGTTCGATGGTTGCATTTTCTGTTACTATTTCAGTTTCTTCATTTTTTAATTCTTCTACTATATAATTTATTACGTCTTCTTCAGTTGCTCCTCCTGTTAATGCTGATTTAAATGCTTTTTGCATCACATTTCCCATGATGGTTTTAAAGTCTTTGTTTGTTATTTCTAATTCAACTGTTGCTGTTTCTCCTTCTTCTTTTTCGTTTAATACTTTCCATTCTAATTTTTCAAACATTAACTTTACTAATTCTTGATTTGCGTTTTCTGCTTGCATAAAGCCAGATAGTACTTGAGTTGCAAAAACACCATTTTTTACATTTTTTAGTTCTTTTTCTACTGCTGTTTTTGGAGTATCTTTTCCCATTACCATAACTCCTGCAATGATTGCAATAAGTGCTACAACTGCTACAACAATTCCTATGATTACGACATTGTTGTTTGCTTTTTTGTTATTGGTTCCTGTTACTTTCGTTTCTTTTTTTACGGTTTCTTTTTTTGGTTCTTGTACTTTTGCTTCTACTTTTTTTTCTTCTTTGTTTTCTTCCATTTTAATTTTCATCCCTTCCTTTTTTTCTAATTCGATTATATCTTAATAAGATATTTTTTGCAACATTTTTAGACAAATTTATTTTAAATTCTTTTTTTAACAACAACTAAAAAGCGAGCCTTAATTTCTTTTTCCTTAGGCTCGCATCTTTATTTCCTTATTACATTGCACCATTGATTCCGTCCGTGCTACTATATCTTTCATGTTTTCAATTAAATCATCAATTTCTTTTGGTGTTACAATTAAATTATAATCTTTCGGAAGTAAGGCTTCTTTGATTTCTTCGTAATTGTCTTCTTCTTTCATTTGATTTAAATAGTCATTTGATTTAGCCTCATCTTGTAACTTTTCAATTAATAAATCCAGGCAATCATTTACTAATACCGCTGTTTCTACAACGGTTGGAATTCCAATTGCTACTACTGGAATTCCTAAGGTTTTTTCACTGATTTCACTTCTGGTATTTCCAACTCCTGCTCCTGGTACAATTCCAGTGTCTGATAGTTGCACGGTACTGCTAATTCTTTCGATGCTACGTGATGCTAATGCATCAATTACTATTACTAGTTTTGGCTTTGTGTTTTCTACAATTCCTTTTAAAATTTCAACTGTTTCAATTCCAGTTGTTCCTAATACTCCTGGCGATATGGCACTTACCATTCTGGTTCCTTCTTCTACATATTGTGGTAAATAATTTATAATGTGTCTGGTTACTTCGATTTCATTGATTACTTTTGGTCCTAGAGCATCTGGCGTAACATAGATGTTTCCGAGTCCTACTACTAAGATTTCTCCTTGGTTGTCAATGTGATTTCCAATGATTTGTTTTAGTTCGTTGGTTAAAGTTTCAGATGCCTTTGTAATTTCTTCATCTCCGAGCAATTTTTAATTTTTTGATGTCAATTGTTACATAGTTTCCAATTGGCTTTCCTATAGCTTTTGCTCCATTTTCATTGGTTATTTTAACTCTTTCTACTTTTATGTTTTCAGTTTTTTCTTCTTGGTTTGTTTCTATTCCATCAATTTCTTCTAATTTGTTAGCTTTTTGATAAATTTCTCTTCTTTCGCTTGCTAGGTCTGTTCTAAAGTTAAACATGTTTTTCCTCCTTTTGGTTTTTTTTAGTATTTACCATTTGGGAGGTTTTTATGATTAATTTGATAAATATTTCTTCAAAAACTTACCTGTGTGGCTTCTTTCATTTGTGCAAATTTGTTCTGGCGTACCTACTGCTACCACCTCACCACCATTATCTCCACCTTCTGGTCCTAGGTCAATAATATGGTCACAAGTCTTGATTAAATCTAGGTTATGCTCAATTACAATAATGGTATTTCCTGTATCAACTAATCTTTGTAAAATATCTACTAGCTTATGAACATCAGCAATGTGAAGTCCTGTTGTTGGTTCGTCTAAAATATATAATGTTTTTCCTGTTGCCCTTTTAGATAACTCGGTTGCTAGTTTTACTCTTTGTGCTTCTCCACCAGATAGTGTAGTAGATGGCTGTCCTAGTTTAATATAACCGAAGTCCTACATCATGCAAGGTTTGTATTTTTTGTTTGATTTTTGGTATTTTATCAAAAAAGGTTAGAGCTTCTTCCACCGTCATGTCTAATACGTCTGCTATGGTTTTTCCTTTATATTTTACTTCTAAAGTTTCACGGTTATAACGTTTTCCTTTACACACCTCACATGGTACGTAAATATCTGGTAAGAAGTGCATTTCTATTTTGTGAACCCCATCACCATTACAGCTTTCACATCTTCCGCCTGCTACATTAAAACTAAATCTTCCTTTTTGGTAACCTCTTAATTTTGCCTCCTCGGTAGCTGCAAAGATGTCACGAATTAAGTCAAATACACCTGTATAGGTTGCTGGGTTAGAACGTGGCGTTCTTCCTATTGGTGATTGGTCTATGTTAATGATTTTGTCAATGTTTTGTAATCCTTTTACACCTTTACATTTTCCTGGTTTTTCATTAGAGCCATTTAATTCCTTGGCAACGGTTTTGTATAATACTTCATTAACTAAAGTAGATTTTCCGTGAGCCAGATACTCCTGTTACACAGTTAAATACTCCTAGTGGAAATTTAACACTTATATTTTTTAGATTGTTTTCACAAGCTTCTTGCACTTCAATCACTTTCGTTTTTGTAGGTTTCCTTCGTTTTTTTGGTACTGCTATTTGTTTTCTTCCACTCAAATATTGTCCTGTAACAGAGTTTTCCACTTGTTTTACTTCTTCTGCTGTTCCGCTGTGCCATAACTTGTCCACCATGTGTTCCAGCTCCTGGTCCTATATCAATAATTTGGTCTGCTGCATACATGGTATCTTCATCATGTTCTACAACTAAAAGCGTATTTCCCAAATCTCTTAATTTTTTTAGGGTTGCTAATAATTTGTCATTGTCTCTTTGGTGAAGCCCAATGCTTGGCTCGTCTAATATATAAAGTACTCCTGTTAGTCCGAGAACCAATTTGAGTTGCTAGACGTATTCTTTGCGCCTCTCCTCCTGATAAACTGCCTGCATTTCTGGATAGGGTTAAATATTCTAGTCCTACATCCATTAAAAATTGTAGTCTTTGGTCAATTTCTTTTAAGATTAATTCTGCTATCATGGTTTCTGTTTTGGTTAATTTTAAATGGTTTAAATAGTCTTTTATTTTGTTGATTGACATTTCAGTTAATTCATTGATGTTTTTGTCTCCTACTTTGATGGATAAGATTTCTGGTTTTAGCCTTGCTCCATGACATTCATAACATGGTGAGTTACTCATGTACATTTCATAGAAGTCTCTCATGCCTTGTGATTTGGTTTCGCTATGGCGTCTATCTAAAGTTGGCAATACGCCTTCAAATGGTGCTTTGAACTTTCTCGTTCCTGCATAAGAAGAATATTCAAAATCGATTTCGTCTTCTCCTGTACCGTATAGAATTTTTTCTAAAAACCAACGTGGTAAATCTTTTATTTTTTTGTTTTTAATAGTGACATCATAGTATTTGGCAATGCTTTCAAAATACATTTTTGCCATGGTGTCTCCTTTTTTCATGGTACTTGCACCAAAAGCTTTTATGCCATCATATAAGGTTTTATTTTTGTCTGGTATGATTAGGTCTTCGTCCATTTTCATTAAATAGCCTATTCCTGTACAAGTTGGACAAGCTCCAAATGGATTGTTAAAAGAAAACATTCTTGGTGTTAGTTCTGGAAAACTAAATCCACAGTCTGGACACGCGTAATTACAACTATATAATACTGGCTTTTCCCCTACAATATCAATTAAAACTAACTTATCTGCTTGTTTTAGAGCCACTTCTACTGACTCGGTTAATCGGCTTACTATGTCTTCTTTTATGACTAATCTATCTACAATTAGTTCTACCTCGTGTTTTTTCTTTCGGTCTAAATTAATTTCATCTTCGCCTAATTCATAGATTTCTCCATCTACCCTTACACGTACAAATCCCTCTTTTTGATAGCCTTCTAGTTGTTTGGTAAATTCTCCTTTTCTCCCTCTTACAACTGGTGCCAATACTTGAATTTTAGTTCCTTCTGGCAGACTCATAATATTATCGATAATTTGGTCAATGCTTTGTTTTTCAATCTTTTTATGGCAGTTTGGACAGTATGGAACTCCTATTCTTGCATATAATAGACGGATGTAGTCATAAATCTCTGTTACTGTTCCAACAGTCGAACGTGGATTTTTAGATGTGGTTTTTTGGTCAATGGAAATAGCTGGTGATAAGCCATCAATTCTTTCTACATCTGGCTTTTCCATTAATCCTAAGAATTGTCTTGCATAGGAAGATAAACTTTCCACATATCTTCTTTGACCTTCTGCATACAAAGTATCAAATGCTAAACTTGACTTTCCTGACCCTGACAGTCCTGTTATAACTACTAATTTATCTCTTGGTATATCTAGATTTATATTTTTTAGGTTATGCTCTTTTGCACCTTTTATTGTGATTTTATCGTTCATTTTTGCCTCCTATTGTCCCCATCGGTTCCGGGTTTCCTTGGGCCATTTTTGTCCCCACTGGTTCCGGGTTTCTTTGGGACATTTCTATTATACTATATTTCTTTTTTTAAAACAAGAGTTTGGGTGAACTTTTTTACAATTTGACTTTTATGTCAATTTATAGTAAACTATATTTGTATAAAAAATTTTTCCGCACAGAAAGGAGATTGTTCTATGGATAAACGAGAAGAGATTAAAAAGGCTTTAGGAAAATTTCTCCAAATGAATCAGCGGGGTGAAGTCTGTTCTATAGGAATTGTTCTTAGGCACAAAGATGGTACTGAAACTATTAAAATAGGCGGTATCACACAGGCAGAAATGATTTCTGCCATAAAAGAGGACTTTTTTAATTCCGCTGATGAATTGAATGTCTCCAATTAAGCTAGGTAGTGAGGCAAATTAGCTCTTACCAGAAAGCCCAACTGTTAGTTTCTACAACAGTTGGGCTTTTCTTTTCCTATATTAACAGCTAAGGGCATCCCCCTAATCCCTGTTCACAATCAAATCCACTTGTCCATCCTTTAAATAAATCACTTTATTGGAGCTTTCTAAGGTTGATTTCCTGTGGGCAATAATGATTACTGTACTTGTTTTGGCAATGTGGTCAATAATTTTTTGTATCATTTTTTCTGTTTTTAAGTCTATGTTTGCTGTTGGCTCGTCAAAAATATAGATGTTTGCTTGATGCAAAATGGCACGGATAAAAGCTATAATTTGTAATTCTCCATAAGACATTTCGTTTGCATTTATGTTGGTATCTAAACCTTGTGGCAATTTTTCAAATAATGTTTTGGCACCAATCTGGTTTGCAAGTAACATGATTTGTTCATCTGTTATTTGGTTGTTTCCTAAACGAATGTTGTTTCTTAAGGTATCTGCAAAAATATACGGATTTTGCGAGATGTAAGATATATTGTTTCTTAAAGATTGATTCGATATTTGGTGGATGTCTTTGTTTCCAATTAATATTTTTCCAGCTTGTATGTCATACATTTTCATTAGGACATTTACTAAAGTAGATTTTCCTGCACCAGTTCTTCCAGCTATGGTTACTTTTGAGCCTTCTTTTATAATGAAAGATACGTTTTTTAAAATGATTTCTTTTTCATATTTCATACTAACGTTTTGAAATTCAATGTCACCTTTTATACTATCAATTTTTTCTCCTTTGGCTAAGTCCTCTTCGTCCTTTTCTGCTAAAACCTCTTTTATTCTTCGATAGGCTACTATCCCATTTTGGATTTCTTCCATTTGGTTGCAAATTTCGTCTAGTGGTGCCCTACATTCTTTAATGTAAAATAAAATCAAATAGATACTACCAACCGATATTTGTGCATTTATATTTAAGGCATAATACAAAACACTATAAATTCCTATTGCTTCTAATAAAGTTATCGCCCAGTATGTAAAGTGATGCACAAATATGTATTTTTTTCTATATTTTAATTCTTTGGAAAATAACTTCTTTGCTTTTTCTATGTTTTTTTCTTGCATATGATAAAGATAGGTTAATTTGTTTTTGTTATAGTTTTCTGCAAATTCTCTATTTAAAAAATCTCTTTCCCTTAAGAATTTTCTTCGTATGCTTCCTAATGTACCAGTAAATTTCATAGTAGATATCCCAATTAAAAATATCATAATGAGTCCAATCCAAGCTAAGGAAATATTGGCAAAAAACATCATGATAACCATAAATATTAGGTATACCATATTGTTTACTACTACATTTAAAACACCAAAGAATAGATTAAATAATTCATTTACATCGTTTGTAAGTCTTGTGTATAGTTGGGCTGAATTATACTTTTCAAAAGTTTTCATTTTTAACTTTAATACTCTATTAAATAAATTAGAACGAATGTCTTTTAACACTTTGGCCATTACTTGGTTTACTTTTATATTTCTTACATTTTTTAAAATAGCATATCCTATATGAATAGCAATATAAAGCATTACTAATTTTAATAGCACATTTTTGATATCTTGTGCTTGAAAATCCACCTCTAGAATTTTCTTCATAACAAATGGGTGAATAGTTCCAAAGATATTACATAAAATTAATAAAAGCGAAATGACAAAAAACGCTTTTCTATATTTTTTTACCATACTTTTTATAACAATTCACCCTCCTTTTCATAACTTTCTAGTTCCTGATATAGCTGATTGCGTTGCAGTAGCTCCTGATGGGCTCCACTGTCTAGTATTTTTCCATCAACTAATAAATAGACTCTATCCATATCTTCCATCATACTAATTTTATTGGAAACCACAATTAAGATGTTGTCTTTTACTTCATTGGTGATTGTTTTTAATACCTTTTTTTCTGTTTCCGCATCTAAGGCTGATAGACTATCGTCAAAAATGTTGACATTTCTCGTTTCTAACAAGGTTCTTGCAATTTGAATTCTTTGCTTTTGTCCTCCAGACACTTTGGCTCCATTTTCTCCTATTTGTGTTTCCAATTTTTCGTCCATTTTTTCAATGTCTTCCAATAACTCTGCTTTTTGGATGGTGGTTCCGTATTTTACTTTCTTCTTTTTCTTGCTTCAAATCAATGTTGTTTTTGATATTTTCGTCTAAGATAACAGTTTTTTGCATCGCATAGCCAATCTTCTGAAAAATAGCTTCTTGGCTATATTCTTGTATGTCAATTCCATTGATTTTCACCCTGTTTTTTGGCACTTCGTAAAAGCCTGCTAAAATATTCATTAAGGTGGTTTTACCACTTCCTACTTGTCCTACAATTCCTATTTTTTCTCCTTGTTTTATTTTCATGGAAATATCTTGTAAGGCTGGATTTGCTTTTTTACCATAACAATAGGTTAAGTGGTTTATTTCTATTGTTTCGATTTCTTCTAGATTTTTCCCCTCTTTATGATAAGTTTCTAAATTGAAAAAATAATTGTATCTTCTTTTGGCTTGTCTATAATAGGCCAATCCATCTAATAGCGGAGAAATTCGATTGGCAATTTTCGATAATATAATGCTAATACTAGAAATGTAGACGGTTAAGTCTCCTATGGTAATGCTATTGTTTTGTATTAAATACACGCCTATTGCAAAGCCTAAGCAATAACAAATAGCATATAAAATGTTGATTACATTACTAATTTTGTTTTTTACTACGCCAATTTCATAATCTGCTAGATAGTTTTCATGATTAATTTTTTCAAATTTCTCACTTTGGTGGTTTTGCTCGTTATATAGTTTGATAAGCGAAAAGCCGAGAGGTGTTTTGCTCAATTAATTTTGAGTATTCTACTCCAATTTCTCTTGCTTTTTCAATTTTATCGTCTAACTTACGATATAATTTTATGAGCCAAATAACTGCTATTATCATGAAAGGCAAGCTACTTAGTGCAAGTATAGGATGAACGTTTTTTGCAATTACCGCAATTCCTATGATTGGTAAAACTAGTAAATCTGCTGTATTAAAAAAAGCGTTTCCAAAAAATTTATAAACCATTAGTATTTCTTTCGTTAAGTAAGCTAAATAGGCTCCTTTTTCTTCTTTATCGTAATATTCTGGCTTAACATATTGCAAGTGCTCTACTACTTTTTTTCTTAAATAAGTGTCTGATACTCTTGCTTTATTAAAATATAAGGTACGATAAATAATTCTTGGAATTATCATAAATACGGAGTATCCAATTAGGGTATAAACATAACTCATAATGGTTTGTTTTTCTACATTTCCCTCTAGTAGTAGGTCTAGTATTTGACCTATTATGGTTGGTATTTTATACAGAATATAAATACAAATGGCATGAAAAAACATTCCTGCAATATACACAGGAAATGTTCTTTTGATTTCGTTTTTAAATATTGGGTGGTTTTTGTTCTTAGCTTTCATTTGTGGTTCTCCTATTGTTTAGAATATTCCTACAATTTCTCCGTTTTCGTCTATATCAATTTTCTCTGCTGATGGTACTTTTGGAAGTCCTGGCATGGTCATGATTTTTCCAGCTAAGGCAACGACAAAGCCTGCTCCTGTTTTTAGGTTGATGTCACGAATGGTGATGTTGTAATCTCCTTTACATTCTAAGTTTTTAGCATCATCAGAGAAGGAATATTGGGTTTTGGCAATACATACTGGTAAGTTTCCATAGCCTAGTTCTTCTATTTTTTGAATTTCAGCAAGTGCTGTTTCTGAGAATTTTACGCCTTTTGCTCCATAGATTTTGGTTGCTATTTTTTCGATTTTAGTTTGGATGGAGTCACTTAGGTCATACATATAATTAAAGTTGTCTTCTGGTTTTTCAGTTAATTTTACTAGTTTTTCGGCAATGTCTTTTGCTCCTTCTCCACCTTTTGCCCATCCTTCTACTAAGCTTAGTTCTACTCCTTTTTCGGCTAATTTTTCTTGTAGGTGGTTAATTTCTTTTTCGGTGTCTTGCACATATCTATTTAAGGCTACAATTACATTTAATCCAAATTTATTTTTTAGGTTGTCAATATGACGGTATAGATTGTCAATTCCTCTTTCAATTCCTTCTATGTTTTCTTCTTGTATTTTGTCTTTTTCTACTCCACCATGATATTTGATGGCTTTTATGGTGGCTACTAAGACAACGGCATCTGGCTTGATTCCTGCTTTTCTACATTTGATGTCAATAAATTTTTCAGCTCCTAAATCTGCACCAAATCCAGCTTCGGTTATTACGTAATCTCCTAGTTTTAAAGCTAGTTTTGTTGCTGTAATGCTGTTACATCCATGAGCAATGTTGGCAAATGGTCCTCCATGGATAATAGCTGGTGTGTGCTCTAAGGTTTGTACTAGGTTTGGTTTTAAAGCATCTTTTAATAGAACGGTCATGGCACCTTCTGCTTTTAGTTGTTTGGCATAGATTGGCTCGCCTTGTTTGTTGTATCCAATTAAGATGTTTCCTAATTTTTCTTTTAAATCTTTTAGGTCTGTTGCTAGACATACAATTGCCATGATTTCAGATGCTACGGTTATATCAAATTTGTCATGTCTTGGTACGATTTTCTTTTCTCCTGATAGTCCAGTTTCTACTTCTCTTAGTTGCCTATCGTTTAAGTCTACACATCTTTTCCATACGATTTTTTCAAATCCTAGTTCGTTTCCAAAATAGATATGGTTATCGATTAAACTGGAAAGCAAGTTGTTGGCTGCTGCGATGGCATGGATGTCTCCTGTAAAGTGTAGGTTGATGTCTTCCATTGGTGCAATTTGTACTTTTCCTCCTCCTGTTGCTCCTCCTTTGATTCCAAATACTGGTCCTAATGATGGTTCTCTTAGGGCTAAAATTGAGTTTTTTCCAATGGTTCTTAGTCCGTCTGCTACGGCAATGGATATGGTTGTTTTTCCTTCTCCTAATGGGGTTGGGTTTACGGCTGTTACTAAAATTAGTTTTCCGTTTTCTTTGTTTTTTAGGTTTTCGTAAACGCTTGGTGATATTTTTGCTTTGTATTTTCCGTATTGCTCGATGTCCTCCTCTTCGATTCCTACTTTTTTGGCTATGTCAGTTATTTTGTCTAGTTTGGTACTTCTTGCGATTTCAATGTCTGTCATGTTAAATTCCTCCTTTTATTTTTATTTTTTATGCCAGTTCTTGTTCGTATCCATCGTCGTTTTCTTCTAATGTGTTTCCGTATTTGTTGCTTTTCTATTAATTTTTTATTTATTTCTATTACTTCTGTTTCAAGTAATCCTGTACTGTTGCGCTTCTTCAAATTTTTCTTCACTTATGGCTACTTTTAAATAAAAAGCCATGTCTTCATAATTTTGCGTTAATATGGCTACCTCTTTAATAACTGGTAAATCTTCTGCTTTTAATACATTATTTTCAAATCTAATTTTACAACTAGACATATATCTTTTCAGTATCATAATCAGGTTTGCTTGTCCATAAAACTCTTTGCATGACATTTTTACTACTCTTCTTAGTTCTTTATGTGGCATTTTAATTGCTAATTTTTCTTCTTTTTCTAATTTTATGTATGGTCTTATATCTCGATATATCACAGCTAAACTAACTTTTACATTGAATTCTTTTTTTATCGTTTCTTGTATTTCTTCTACGGTAGCATCTTGTTTATATAGTTCTACTTCTCTTCTTTTTCGTATTACTAGATTTTCATCTTTTGGTTCAATTTCTCCTTCTATTTCCAAATAGCTAATATCATCACCAATTTTTTCTAATGAAACTTCTATTTTCATTTTTTTCTTTATTTCTTCTTGTATTTGTTTTGCTGTTTGTTGGTTGATTACACCATTTTTTACAATTGCTCTTCTTCTTTGTTGTTTTGTCTTCATTTTTTCATTAAGCTCGCCTTTTTTTATCCAATAGGAAATATCTTCGTCTATTACATTAATTGAAACTTTCATATTCATTTCTTGCTGTGCTATTTCCTGTATTTCTTCTCTTGTTTTTCGTTTATTTCCTTCCGTGCTGTTATATTCTCTTTTTACAATTTCTCTTCTTTTTTGTATTTTTTCAGCTTTTTTCTCATTTGGTGTTTTTGCTATTTCTCCATGACGTTTCAAGTAACTTATATCAACATTTACTAGTTCCTGGGTAATATCAGCAAATCCTAGTTCTTTTAATTTTTCATATATCTGTTTTCCTGTTTCGTATTCATCACTGTTACACATTACTTTTATAATTTCTCTTCTTCGAACGATTGAATTGATTTCTTCATTTTCCATCAACTCATTAATAGCTTCTTCTACATCTTTTATCTCTTCTTCTAATTTTTCTTGTTTTTTCAATTCTGCTTTATATCTTCTTAGCGTTGGTTCACTTACTTCTAGTTGTTCTGCTAATTGTCTATTAGTACTTTTCTTTCCCTCTGCTTCTTCTTTTTTTAAGATTCTTGCTAGTTTTTTTATATTTTCTTCCATTGTTAATGCTCTATTATCTTGTGGCTTTATACTTTCATCTCTTGTTATTATTTTTCCCTCTTCTAGTTCTTCTAGATATCTTTTTATCGTCCTCTCACTTGTTCCTATTTGTTTTGCTAATTGCTTATTATTACTTTTCTTTCCTGCTTTTTTCTCCTTTTCTAATATTTGGGCTAGTTTGTCTATTTTTCTTTCTTTTTCTAATTTTATTTCTTCTTTTTTCATTCTTCACCTCTTGCCTATTTTATGCTAGTTCTTGTTCGTCTCCATCGTCGTTTTCTTCTAGTCTTCTTTGTTTTTGTCTCTGCTCTATTTCTTGTTGTCTTTGTATTTTTTGCTTTTCCTGCCTTTGGAATGCTTCTTTTCTTATTACTTTTATTTCTGTTTTTGATAGTCCTGTTATTCGCATTATTTTCTGGTCTTTTTTATCTTCTTCGCTTTTTCCGTAATATCATATCTATTGCTTTGCAAAATTTTTCACATCTTTCAATTGATTTTTTGGTCTTTAATCTTTCTTCTGCTGTGAAACTTTCACAATTTTGATAAGTTCTAGCAAATTTTAGAGCTCCTTCAAATTGATTAAATCGTATGCACAATCTTAAATATAGCGCTACATCTTCATAGTTTTCTGTTGCCATTGTTGCATATTTTACTGCTTCTAGTTCATCTTCTTCTATTGTTTTTTCTTTTTCTCTTTGTTTGCAATTATTTAAATATTCTTGGAAAATTTTTAAGCTTGATTCTTGTCCATAAAATTTTTTATATCGTTTAGAAAATCGGTTTTTTGGTTCTACTTTTCTTTTTGATTTCTCTTCTACAGTTGTTTCTTCCTCGCTAAGGCTACCTTGCTCTTCTAATATTTTCATATATTTTGTTATCGTTGAATTAGCTACTCCTAATTCTTTAGCTAGTTCCCCTTTTTTCCTCTTTTTCCCTTCCTTTTTATCTTTTTCTAACATATCTTTTAATTTCTTTAAATTATTATTTTTATCTACAGTATTCTTTTGTTCTATAATTAAATCTTCTTGTCCTTTTATATCTTGCAAATATCTTACTATAGTTGTTTGGCTCACACCTACTTCTTTAGCTAATTGTTCTTCACTTTTTTGTATTCCGAGCTTTTTTATCCTCTATCAATATAGTTCGCAATTTATCCAAATTTCTTTGTTTTTCTATTTCTCTTTTACTTCCTGTAAGATGTTTGTCTAATTCTAGTAAATATCTGCGTATTGTCATCTCACTCACACCTACTAATTCTGCCAATTCTTTTCTATTTCTTAGCTTTCCTACTTTTTGGTCTTGTCTTAATATTTCTTCTAATTTTTGTATATTGTCTTTTTTCCCCATCTTCTACCATCCTTTTACACTACTAATCCTGCTACTACTCCAATTAACGCTCCCACAAACACTTGAATTGGCGTGTGACCTAGCACCTCCACAAGTCTTTCAGAAACTTGCACACCTGTTAATCCTGGTGTTTCAATCAACTTATTCAATAACGTTGCTTGCTTTCCAGCTGCCCTTCTTACACCGGCAAGCATCATACATAACAACAAATGCTACAATCAAAGCAACTGCAAATACAGCACTTCCTACTCCTTCATGTTTTCCAACTAATGTTGCTAAAGAAGCTACTACTGCTGAATGTGAACTTGGCATGCCACCTGCTCCCATAATTCTTTTAAAATTAAATTTTTTGGTTGTCACCAAATCATAAATTAGTTTAAATAATTGTATACCAAACCATAAAAAGAATGGCACATAAATATATTTGTTTTGCACAAATGTAATTAAGTCATTCATTTTTTGTTTTTCTCCCCTTTTCTAATTTTTCTTTCGAAAATTTTCTTTAATTTTCAAAGTCTTCCTCTTGCATTTCTCCGGTCTTTACTGACTAAAATGGTTATTTTCTTTTCTGCTTGTTCTAATGTTTTGTTACATTCTTTTGAGATTTTAATGCCTTCTTCAAATTTGGTAACAGACTCTTCTAAGCTTAAATCTCCTTTTTCTAGTTCTTGTACAATATTTTCTAAGCTTTCCATTTGTTCTTCAAAATTTTTACTCAAAATCGTTTCCTCCTTTTATATGATTTTAGCTTGTTTTTGTCCCTCTTGGAATTTGATATCTACGATGTCATCGGTTTGTAATTCTGCTCCCGATTTAATGGCTTTGCCATCTTTTAATGTAATAGAATACCCTCTTGCTAAAGTTTTTAGTGGACTATACGCATCTAGTTTGGCAATTAGTTTGCTATATCTTGTTTTTTCTTTTTCTTGTTTTACTTGTATACTATTTACCATTTGTTTTACCAGATTATCCATTCGAATATAATTTTCCTCAATTCTTCTGGTTGGCTCTTTGAATACAAAGCTTGCCATTGTTTTTTCATATCTTAGTTTCATGATTTCGACTTTTTTGATTAAAGAACTTCTTAGTCTATTTTCATAGGTAGCAATTTTTTGCTTTACTTCATAAACATCTGGTACTGCTAATTCTGCTGCCGCAGATGGCGTTGGTGCTCTTAGGTCTGCCACAAAGTCTGCTATCGTAAAGTCTGTTTCATGTCCTACTGCTGATATAACAGGTATTTTAGAATGGTAAATGCTATGCGCTACGATTTCTTCATTGAATGGCCATAAGTCCTCTAACGAGCCTCCTCCTCTTGCTAAAATTAGTACATCTGCTAGGTTATTTTTGTTCATGTAATGGATGGCATCTGCTATTTTTTCAGCTGCCCCTTCTCCTTGTACAGGAACAGGAAGCAATCGGATGACTACCTTTGGATTTCTTCTTGTAGAAACATTGATAATGTCTTTAATCACCGACCCTGTTTGTGAGGTTAATACTCCTATTATTTTTGGCATTATGGGAATTTTTATTTTATGTTCTTCGGAAAATAAGCCTTCTTTTTCTAGTCTATTTTTTAGTTCTTGGTATTTGGTATAAAGTTCACCTAATCCGTCCTCTTCCATTGCTTTAGCATAAATTTGATAGACTCCATCTCTTTCAAAAACAGATACACTTCCCAATACAAATACCTTCATCCCATCTTTTGGCATGAAGTTTAGTTTTTCGGCATAAGATTTAAACATAACGCATTTTATCAAAGAGTTTTCGTCCTTTAGTGTAAAATACATGTGTCCTGTATAATGGTTTTTAAAGTTTGAAATCTCTCCTTTTACTAGAACGTTATTTAAATATTCGTCCTCCGCTATTTTATTTTTAACATATTGGTTTACTTCTGTTACGGTTATAGCATACTCCGCATATTTCATTTTTTCTTTTATTTCTCCTTTACGATACTTGCTAACATTCCATTTACGAAATTTTTAGAGGTCTCCTCTCCATATTTCTTGGCTAGCTCTACTGCTTCATTAATTACCACTTTGAAGGGGGTTTCGGTATATTGTAGTTCGTAAATTGCAAGTTTTAATATGGCTAAGTCGATTTTTGAAATTCTTTCTAGTTTCCATTCTGCTTTTAGGTTTGCTTTAATTTGCTTTGTGATTTCTTCTTTGTTTTTTTGAATTCCAAAAACCACGTCTTTTATGTAGATTTTAGCATTTTCATCAGTAATTTCGTTACTTTCTTCATACAATTCGATTGCTTCGTTTAGGTCTTCTTGTTTTTGTATTTCTAAACTGTATACTAGTTTGAAGGCTTGGTCTCTTATAGCGGTTCTGTTCATATTTTTTCCCTTTCTTCTTTTGGCAAAAATTACATTTTATCAATAAATGCCTTTAATTTTGTTTTAACATCTTCTTTGTTTTGTTGTACATAATTTCCTACTAATGCTCCTAATACTAATACTATAATGGCAAGTATTAAGTCATGTAGTCTGGTTATTAATACTAAAATTGCTATGACAATTCCTATGATAGCTCCTTTGTATTGACTCCAAAATTCTTTTAGGTTCATTTTTTCTCACTTTCCTTTCACATTTTTATAATTAATTTGGAAAAGAATGTTCTTGGGTTAGATTTCTTCTTGTTTTGGGGCAACTCTTTTTACCGTAATATTCACTTCTTTTACTTCCAAATCTGTTGCTGTTTTTACTTTTTCTTTAATTCTTTCTTGCAAATTGGCAGACAAATCTTTTATGATTGCTTCTTCATTTACAATTAAATTAACAAAAACCTTAACATTATTTTCTTTGTCTAGTTCTACTTTTGTTGTTACATCTTCTGCACTTTGAAAATTTAAAGCAACTGAATTTACTAGGTTTTCTATTGTTTCTTTGGAAATCATAAGTTTTCCACTTTCGTTTTCTAAAAGAACTCCTTGTCTTTCTTTGATTTGTTCTTTGGATGTAGCGTCAAAAAAGATACATTTAATGGATAATAGAATAAATAAAACACTTACGCCAAGTATTATTTTTCCTGTTGTTTCTCCTACTATTAATTTGGTTATCATCTCTCCTACTAAGTTTATATCTAGCCATCCAAATACTAATAAGCATAGGACAATAGATAGTATTAACATGATATTTGAATATATGATTAGTGTGATTTTTTCTAAAATTTTCATTTCATTTCCTCCCTATCTTTCATTCCTTTTTATGCTTCGTTGTTTTCTTCGTTTTGCTCGCTTTTTCCTTCTTCTCGTTTGTTGTCTTCTTTTGCTGTATCGGTGTTTACACCTTGTACATGTACATTTACTTCTTCTACTTTTAGTCCTGTCATGCTTTCTACTGCTTTTTTAGCTCTATTTTGAATTTCAAATGCTACGTCTGGAATTCTAGATCCATATTCTACGATGATATTTACATCAATTTTTGCTTGCGCTCCTGTTACTTCTACTTTTATTCCTTTGGCTAAATTTTTCTTTCCACTTAAAACTTCTGTTATTCCTCCTGCAAATCCTCCTGCCATTCCTGCAACTCCTGGAACTTCTGATACAGCAACTCCTGCAATTACAGCAACAACGTCGTTAGAGATTTGTATCCCTTCGTTTTCAGTTTTTATTTCTTCTTCTAATTCTACTACTTCCCCTTGGTTTTGATTTTCTTCGTTCATTTTAAATCCTCCTTTTTTGATATCAAAAAAATTGATATACTTATTTTTTTCTTCTTAAAGTATATCAATTTTTGGCTTTTTTTACAACTGTTTTTGGTAAATTTTTAATAATAATCCTGATTTTATGGGCAGAGAAATGTGCCGTTGGAGATGTTAAACTTTCAGCATTTGTCCTGGATAAATTAGATTAGGATTTTGAATACCATTTAAGTTCACTAAATAGCTAACGGTAACACCATATTTTGCAGCAATACCAGATAAAGTCTCTCCTGTTTGTACTGTATAGTAATTTTTTTGTATGACTGGATTTAAATTGGTATTCGTACTTTCGGTTATTCTTAGTTTTTCACCTGGATAAATTAGATTTGGATTTTGAATGTTATTGATTTCTACAATGTGAGAAACGCTAACTCCATAGGCGTTTGCAATTTGTGATAGGGTATTTCCTCTTTTTACAGTATAGATAATACTTCCGTGTCCCTCTTGTTTCTTCTCCATGAGTCGTTGAATTCGTGGTAATTCTTAAAACTTCTCCTGGATAGATTAGGTTTGGATTTGATAAATTGTTAATAGCTACTAATTCTTGTACGGTTGTTCCATATCGACTTGCAATGTTTGATAAGGTATCTCCACTTTGAACAGTATAGGACATTGTTTCGGTATTGATACTGTCATTTGGGTTTTCATTATTTGGAATTTCACTGGTATCACTTAAAAAGATGTTTTCGGTGTATAAATCTCTGTCAACATTTCCGTCTAATTCCTGGTACATAGCCTCTATCGGTATACTGTACGCCAATCCATCTAGCCCATGCTGTTTCTATATTTCTTAAGTTGTTGTAATCTCCATAATAGGCTATCCATAGTTCATAATCATCTGCTATGTCTCGGCTAAATCTATCTCGCGCATTGGATAAGTCACTGTAAACAATTACTTCTTTATTGGTTAATCTTTTTACACTTTCTAAAAAGGCTCTTGCAATGTTGTTCGATTCTTCTACACTTACTCCGACCAAATACTTCATAGTCCATTACTAATTTACAGTCTGGTGTTTTTCCGCGAAATAACAGAAGCAAAAAATCTTGCTTCTTGCTCTGCTTCTTCTACGTTAGTGGCTGTTAAGAAATGATAGAATCCAACTTTTAGCCCATTTGCTTTGGCATTTTCATAATTGATATCAAAGTAAGCATCTTTAATGTTGCTTCCTTGGCTTGATTTGATATAGACAACTTCAATTCCACTTTCCTTTACTTGTCTATAGTCTATGTATCCTTGCCAGTTACTAACATCAATTCCTTGATATTCTGGTGAACTGGCAGGTGATAAAGCGTAAGTGATATTTGTGTCAGCAAAAACTAGAAAAGTTAAAATCATAAGAAATATGAATAAAATTTTCTTTTTTGTTCTTTTCATAAAAAAAGCTCCTTTCACATATAATTTACTTCATTATATGTAGAAGAGGCTTTTTTTGTGTTTTTAGCTTTCTTCTTGTTTTTTGCTTTTTCGTTTTGACTTTGGCTTTGCTGATGTTTTTGGCTTAGGTTCGGTCTGTTTTTGTTCTTCTGGTTCTTGGTTTCTTAATAGTATTTGGCTTTTGGGTTGTAACGGTTCTTGTACTTTATTTAGTTGTGGCTTTGCTTGCAATGGTTCTCCATAATATTCAAAAACACGAATGTTTTTTATTTTAGTTGGTGAGAAGTCATCTTCTTTTTCCAAATCAACTATTTTAAATGATGTTTTTCTTTTTAGTCTCATATCTAATTTAGTAATATCTATCAAAATTTTAGTAGATAAGTCCTGTCCCAGTGGTAACGTTTTATTTAGATTATCATAGAAAATAGAATTCGTAAAGCTTACCGCATTAGCTCCTCGTTTTAAATTTATTTTGTAGAAGTTGATTTTGCCATCTCCTTGTGTAATACACTGTTTCATTTCCTTTTCAGGATTAATGTTAAATACATTAAATTCTCTTTCGTCTAATAGTTCTTCTTGTCTTGCTTTATAGACTGGTAAATTTTCCGAAATGGTAACTTTGTTGATAGCGGTTTTTATGTTTTCGATTACTTTTTCTAATGCTAATTTGTAACCAATTTGTTTGGTTGCTTTGCTAATATCTAAGATATTAAATTTATCTTTTTCTACTTCACGATGCCTTTTATTCTTAATCTTTGATATTTTAGAGCTTGCTTGCCCCATACCTCCAAAAATATCAAATTCCTCTTTTTCTGTTAATGCTTTTTCTTGAATTGCCTCTTTTTTTAGTTTGTTTAGGCTGGCTGTTATTTCTTTTGGGGATACTTCGTTGTTTTTTACTTTGTTTAATATTTCAATTAGATTGGTAGCAGCTATATACACACTATCTGTTTCTTGTTTTTTTAATAATTTTCTTTGTATTTTATCCATCATTTTCCCAAATTTTTCGATATCTTCTTCATAATCAAAAACCTTGGTAATTCTTTTTACTAGATGTACTTCTTCTTCTCCCTCTGGCAAGCTTGCCATTTCATCTTTGTTACTGTATTTCCAAAATTCAAATATACTCCTTTTGTGTTTGTCAATTTCTTCAATGAATAAAGTGGCATTTTCTATTTTTTTGTCCATGTTTTTCTTTTTTAATTTTAGACTGTTTATATCTAAAATGATGTTTTTAATGATGTTTTCTAGTTTCTCAAATTCTTTATATAAGTCAATTAATTCTTCAATTGTACAGTTTTCTTTTACGCTTGTTTTTTTCCTTTTTCTTCCTTTTGTACTTTTTTCTGTTGCACTTTCTTCTTGCTCTTGTTCTTTTTCTGTTTGTATTTTTTCTTTTATTTCTCCTTTATTTTTCTTCTTGCTATATTTGAAATAGTATTTAAATTTTCCAAAAAAGGTTTTTTTACACTCTAAGAAAGTAGATATTTGCTTTTCTTTTGCTAGATATTCAATTTCTTGTGCTGCAATTTCTAGTTTTAAGTTTTCTAATCTTTTTTGGTTTACCTCAATTAGTTCTGTTATCTCTTGTATGCTTTCCTTTCCTATGTTGTATTGGTTATCTAACCATTGTGGAAGAAGGTCGTATTCTATTTTTTCATTTTCCATATAAAATTCGATTTCGCCTAATTTTCCTATTTTAGTTCGGAAAGTAAAATAGTGTGGTAATTCTGTTTGCAAAATAAACATAGCTTTTATTAGCTTATAAAATTTTGTTGCTTCTTCCTTTGTTGTTAATTTAATTTTATAAGGACTTGTGATTTTTTCGTAAACTTGCGTTTCTCCTACTATTTGAATACTTAACTCGTCATTTTTTCCGTAAACCTCATAGACTAATGGCCAGTCTTTTGTAAATAACCATAAATAGTTTTCAATGTCTTCAAATTGCGAGGTTTTTAAGTATTCTTGGCTATATCCGGACATTTCTAATTGGTACAAATATTTTGGTTGTTCTTTTTCTTTCTAGTTGTTTTTTTAGTAAGAAGAAAAAGGTTGAATAGTCTGCCTCTTCTGTTGGTACTAACATAAAGTATTTGTCTGTTGCTTGGGAGTAATAGATTTGCCATAAGTAGTTTCCTTCAAATTTTACTCGAAATGGTATTTTCTTATTTAAATTGTTTTGCTCTTCTTCTACTTTCTCGATTTCGTCAATTTTTACTTTTTTTAACATCTTTAGAAATGTTGTGTATTTTAATAAATTCTTTTCGTTTTTGCTGTCTAAATAGTCTACTAAAGGACTTGCTTTTTTGTATTTTTCTTCAATTTCGTCTAATCGATTGGTTGGTGACAGCAAAATTTGGATTTCTTTAATCGGAAGGTATCGATATTGTCGATATCTTTTTTCGTCATAATATTTAGGAATTCTAAAATCTAGATTTTCTGCTTTTTTGAGGCTAGCTGGTATTTTGGCTAAGTTAAGCCCTAGATATTCTAATTTTTCTTCTATCCCTTCTTCTCTTGTTTCCTTAGGCAATGCTTCTTCCTCCCTTTATTTCATAATTTCATAAAAATTTTTAAACTCATATCCTCTTTCTTTTAAAGTTGTAATGATTTGTGGTAAACTTTCTGCCGTTACTGCTTTTGCTTGTGCGTCATGCATTAAAATTACCACACTTGTTTTATTGTTTATCGTTTCTTCTAGTCTTTGCAATTCAAATTCTATGGTAGGATTTGCTGTTTCAGCATCTCCTGTTAAGGCATTCCAGTCTATATGTATGATATCATTTTGTAGCAATAACTCTTTTGCTTCACTTTTTATATTAGCATATTTTCCACCTACTAATCCACCTGGAAAGCGAAATAAGTGTGAATGATATTCTGGTACTTCTATTGCCTCTTGTACTGCTTTATTACATTCATTAAATTCGTCTAGCACAGCTTGTGGTGAGGAATAGATGGCAGAATAGGAATGTGTATTTCCATGGTTTGCAATGTAATGTCCTTCTTGGTAAATTCTTTTTACGGTGTCTGGCATGGCTCTTACGTTATAACCTAATACAAAAAAGGTTGCCTTGACATTTTCTTTTTTTAACGTATCTAAAATGTTTGGCGTTACTGTGGATGGTCCATCGTCAAAAGTTAAGAATACCTGTTTTTTTTCACTTTGATAAATGTTTTTGATTTTTTCTTTTGCCTCGTTAGTTAGTTTTGGTAGCTCTTCTTGTTTTTGCTCTTTTTTATCCTCTTTCTTATATTCTTCTTGCTTTGCAAGTGATTCTATTTGCGCTTCATATTGATTGTATACTTTATGCATTTTTAGTGTTTGTGTAGAATTTTTGCTTACCATAATAATTCCTATTATGGCTATTGTTGTCAATACTAATATAAGTATTTTTTTTCTATTCAAACGTTTATCGTTTATTGTTATTCCATATATTTCGTCTCTTGCCATTTTTTACATCCTTTTATTTGCTTCATTTGATTTTTTACTATTATATACTATTTTTTTTGTTTTTTGTAGTGTATTTTACAAAAAAATTAAAAATTTCGAAAAAAAAATATAGTGTGCAATTGGGGACGTTTCTTTTTTCACATTTTTATAAAAATGTGAAAAAAGAAACGTCCCC
>CAOKJE010000028.1 GCA_948468505.1 uncultured Clostridium sp.
TTTGTAGGAGGAAACCTTTGCTATTACTACATTTTAATTTTTCGTCATAAGAGAACAAAATAGTTATTACTAGGGCAATTAAGGTTATACCTTTGTTTGTTTCTTTTTTGTTTTTACTTAATTTTGTTATATTTATCATACATATCCTCCTTCTTCTTTTGTTTGTTTTTCTTAGTTTTTTATTGTTATTATTTACTATTTAAAATGATAGTATACATTACTTTCTATCCTATTTTCTTAACAAAAGTATTTGGTTTTCAATGTTCTACTATTTCTTAAAATAGCTAAATAATCACTATTTGCATTGTATCAAAAATATTAGGAGCTTGTAACAAGTTGACATTTTTAATTTTTTAACTTTTTCTTGCACTTTTCAATGGATTATGGTAAGATATTTTTAATAAATTTACGGAGGGTTTTTAAGATGGAAGAAAAAAAGAATTTAGAAGTGGTTTCTGGTGATGGTAGCGATTTAAATATTTCTCCTGTTTATGACCACTTAAATGTTGCAAAACCAAAATGCACTAAGGAAAAACCTACTGGTATTGTGATTCCAAAAGAAAAAAAGAAAAAAGACAAAGAAAAAGAGGAAGAAAATTAATTCTTCCTCGAAATCATTTTTTATTCTTCTACCTTTTCAAACAAATCCTTGCTAACTCCACATAAAGGACAAGTCCAATCATCTGGTAATTCTTCAAATTTCACACTTTCTTTTTCGTCATCATAAATATAACCACAAACTGTGCATTTATATTTCATACTATTCACCTCCCATCATACTATCTGCTAATTTCTCTAGCTGTTCCCTATTTTCTGTTTTCATGGTAGATTTAATGGTAATAGATGGCTCTACTATGGTAATATCCTTCATTTGTTGCAACATTTCCTTCATGGTTTTACCAGCAGATGGTGCCCAAGAGCCATTTTCTATGATACCAATTTTCCTGTTTTGGTAATTTCTTGCCTTTAATTTGTATAAAAATTGCTCCATTGGCACAAATACACCTGCATTATAACTAGATGCGGCTAATATCATTTTGTCATAACGAAAGGCATCTTCTACTGCCTCTGCCATATCCTCTGTTACTAAATCTGTTAAGACTACTTTCTTAGCTCCTTTTTGCTCTAGTATTTCTTTTAGTTTTTGGGCTACTTCTAACGTATTTCCATAAATAGAGGCACAGGCAATTAGTATTCCTTGGTCTTCTGGCTCATAGCTACTCCAAATATTATATTTTTCAATGTAATGTTCTAGATTTTCTTTCAAGATTGGTCCATGTAAGGGACAAATCATTTTGATGTCTAATGTTGCTGCTTTTTTTAGCAAAGCTTGTACTTGTGCTCCATATTTTCCAACAATGCCAAAGTAATATCTACGAGCTTCGCAATCCCAGTCCTCTTCTGTGTCTAGCGTTCCAAATTTTCCAAAGCCATCAGCTGTAAATAGTATTTTTTCGGTTTGTTCATAACTTACCATGACCTCTGGCCAGTGTACCATTGGCGCCATAAAAAATTGCAAGGTGTGTTTTCCAAAGTTTAAGGTATCTCCTTCTTTTACTTCTATTTTTCTATGGCTTAAGTCTATGTTAAAAAAGTTGGGTAACATGGTAAAGGTCATAGCATTTCCTACGATTTTCATCTCTGGATATTTTTTCGCTAATAGTCCTATGTTATAAGCATGGTCTGGCTCTAAGTGGGAAACAATTAAGTAATCTACTTTTTTACCATTTAATTCTTTTTCTAAATTTTCTAGCCATAGGTTGGTAACTTTTCTATCAACGGTATCTAAGATAACATTTTTTTCGTCTTTTATTAGGTATGAATTGTAAGCCATTCCATTTGGCACTTCATATTGTGCTTCAAATAAGCGAATATCTTTATCGTCTGCTCCTATATATTTGATATCGTCTGTTATTTTAGTATCTTTCATGATTGTTTCCTCCTTATAAATTATGTCTAATTTTTTCCTATAATATTCTTAATTTTGTTAAAAATGAATTATATTTAATTACTAGGCTGTTTGAATCAAATAGAACTTGTTCTCCTTCTATTCTCCATTTTCCTTTATTTTCAGTTAAAAAGTCAAGTACTTCTAATTCGATGTCTAGGCTTGATACAATTTTGTCTACTGATGTTTCTAATTCTTTTTTCTCTGATTCTGGCATGTTGATGTCTTCTGCTAAAAATTGTTTGTACAGTTCGATACAGCTTGCATCTGTTGTTTGGGCTTCTATATAAGAGTTGATTTTTGCTTCTTCTATTAGTCCTAACATTTCTGCTTTTCCATCTTGTAGTTTTTGTTTTGCTTCGTTTATGTATTTTTTCGATTCTGCAAATTCTGGTCCATCTTCTTGATAGTTGCTTGCTGTCAACATTTGTCCTAATTTTTCGTCTTGTAATAATGTTCTCATTTCGTTTGCTTTGGTAAATAAGTCTTTGGCATAATTTTTAGCTGCTTTTTCTACTGCTGCATATTTTCCAGTTGCTACTGTTCTTCCTGTGATTTTTTCTAATTTTTGCATGTCAAATTTTCCTGATTTTGTGACTTCTTCAATTTGTGATAATTCTTCTGCTACTTTTGCCCTCCCCATAAAGTTGTTCATAAAAAAGTAAGCTCCTCCTGCGATGGCTACTAGGACAATAACTCCTATGATTAGTCCTATGATTAATCCTTTTTTCATATTTTTCCCCTTTCTATTTTTATTTCCTTTTTATTATAACAAATTTTTTGAATTTGTAAAGTGGGGTTTTTTGACATTGTAAAATTTTAGTGGTTTAATAAAATAGTAAATTGTCATTTAGATTAAATTTGATTATGAGGAGATGTATCTTTATGAAAAAGAAAATATGTATTGGTATAGGAATAGCTTTCATCATACTTATAGTTGCAGGAATTATAACAAACTATGCTGAATTACCTAAATCACATACTATTGAAATTGAATATGAAGGACAAACGATTAATGTAACTGATATAAAAGATATAGAAACTATTGAAAATATATTATTAAATTTAAAATACAATGGTGAAATATGTGATGGAATAAATACTCATAAAATAATATTACATAATGAGATTTATTATATTAAAGAATCTTGTAAAGAAATACAAAAAGGTGATAAACAAGCGACAATTTCAGAAGAGAATTTAGAAACAATTAATCATATTATTTTTAATAAAATGAACAAAGAAGAAAGTTCCATTATATATGATACATCTAGGCAAAATGAAATAACAGAAGTTGTAAAAGATATCTGTATTCAAGGAGTGGTAGAATTACATCACAGTGGATATATATACATATTTAACGGTCAACATTTTGGAGAATTTGGTTTTGAAATGGAAGAATATACGAGAGCAAATATTACTGATAAAAAACAGAAATGTATCGATTATTTTACATTAAAAGAATATGATACTAGCTATATAGAAGAAGGAGATTTGCTTATTTGTAGTGGAGATTTAAGTAAGAAAGGCTATAGTTTTGGAGATAATGACTTTGATCCTAAAAGTAATCCTATTACTGTTTTAAAATCAAATGACTACAATAAAATGAAACAAGATGCGTTAAAAGGCAATAGAACATATCCTTCAGTAGTAACCATTGGATATGCTTATACTGAAGCTGGACATCTATATTTAAAATATAGTTTGGAAGATGACACGCATACTGACACAGGATATAATTATCCATTTGCAGTAAAAGCCTATATAACAGATAATACTCAAATAATAGGAAATTTAGAAAAAGGAAAGAATGTAAAAGTAGAATATGAAAATTTAGATATGCCTTTAGATAAATTAGAACTAAAATCAATAGAAATAACTGAAGAAATAGAAGGAGATGCTATATGAACAAAGAGGAATGGGGTAAAGATTATGAAAAAGTGAAAAAAACAAATAATATACTTTTTCTTGTGATAATGTTCTTTGCTATAATAGTATTTTTAGGCGTTTACTATATTATCACAAGTCCTTTGTGGTGTGGTGGTTATTATATATCAAACTTTGGAGAAAAAATAAAATTAAATACTGATATGAAGAAACAAATTTTGAAAGGAGGTAACTTTGTGGATAGAAAATTAAAAATAATCGTAAAGAATTGTCCTCAAAATCATAAATGTCCAGCTGTAAATGTTTGTCCAGTCAGTGCGTTAAGTCAGAAGGATTTTGAAGCACCAAAAATAGATTATGATAAATGCATAAAATGTGGCAAATGCTCAAACTTTTGTCCAAAAAAAGCATTAGTATTAGACTAAAAACTTACAATAAGTAGGGCAAGTAATTAAGTTAAAAATCACTTGTCCTTTAGGATATAATCGAAACACAAGATAGTAATTTGTTGAAATGTTAAAAAAATTTGACAAACTACCAAATTAATTTGGTAGAAAAATTAATAATTAATATTTATAATTATATAAGGAAGGAGGGAGAATATGTCCTTAGGAAAAAACATTTTTAAATTAAGAAAAAAGAACGGACTTTCACAAGAACAACTAGGTGATAAATTAAATGTTACAAGACAAACAATATCTAATTGGGAAATAGGCGAAACATCTCCTAATTCAGAGCAATTAAAAAAATTATCAAAAGAATTGAAAGTGAGTATTGATGAATTACTAGATAATGTCTATTCAACAGATTTAAGAAAAGAAGAATCCATTTCAAAAGAAACTACATCAAAAGAATACAAACAAGAAGAAACTCAAAAAAAATTAAATATATGGCAAATAGTTTTATTAATTCTTGGTTCTCCTTTATGGTTCTCGTTATTAATTGCAGTAATATCTATAATTGCATCAATGTATCTAGTGTTATGGGCTATTATGATTAGTTTTTGGGCTGTTTTTGCTTCGATAATTAGTGTTGCTTTAAGTATGATATTAGCAGGAATTGCATTTGCCTTTACTAATATAAAACTCACAGGACTTGTTATGATTAGTATAGGAATATTTTGTACTGGATTATCTATTTTATTATTTTTTGCTTGTAAGTCAGTAACAAAAGTAATTCTATCACTTACAAAGGAAAGTATTAAATGGACTAAGAATCGTTTTTTAAAAAGGGAGGTAATGTAATGAGTAAAATTACTAAAATATGGATTATTATAGCAATATTTTTAATATTGCTTGGTAATATAATGTTTTGTGGGGTGATGAATAAATTGAAATGGGATTTTACAAAATTATCAACAGCTTTTTTTGAAATTAATGAATATGAGATTAGCGAAAAATTTAAAGATATAAATATTATTACAAATACTGCAAATATTGAATTGGTACCTTCCTCAAATTCAAAAAGTTTAGTTGTTTGTCATGAACAAAGAAATGTAAATCATTCAGTTAAAGTAGAGAACAATTCTCTTATCGTTGAAATTAAAGATACAAGAAGATGGTATGAACATATAGGTATCTTGGTTAAGACACCCCAGATAACTATATATTTACCAGAAAATGAATATGGTGAACTTTCGATAAATACTACAACAGGTAAAGTAGATGTAGTAAATGTGAACTCTCAGTCTGATATTAAAATAAATGTTTCTACTGGTAAAACAAATATAACTGATACTAGATGTAAAAATATGATAACAAGTGGTAAAACTGGTAGTATTTTTTTGGAAAATGTAATTGCATCAGAAAAATTTTCGATTAGGCGAAGTACAGGTGATGTAAATTTTAAAGATTGTGATGCTAATGATATATTTGTCAATACAAGTACAGGGAGTGTTAAAGGAAATTTATTAACAGATAAAACATTCTTTGTTCAAAGTGATACAGGTAGTATAGATGTTCCTAAAACAATGTCAAGTGAAAAATGTGAAATTAATACTTCAACTGGAAATATTAATTTCACAATTGATTAAGCAACTGACTAAAAAGTAATACCAACCACAATATTAGTCAAAGCAAGTTCTTTTTCAATAGAACACTCATTCTAAATGAACTTTTTTACTTGACATTGATTGGTTTTAGGCATATACTAAAGCCATAAAAAGAATAAAAAAATTAAATCAAAAGGAGGCTATCAAAACATGAATGACTTAATCGAAATTAGATGGCATGGTAGAGGTGGTCAAGGTGCCAAAACAGCATCATTATTATTAGCCGACGCTGCCTTCAACACCGGAAAATACATTCAAGGCTTTCCAGAATATGGACCAGAAAGAATGGGAGCGCCAATTACAGCTTACAACCGTATTAGTAGCAATCCTATTCACATTCATAGTAACATTTATGAACCAGACTATGTTGTAGTCGTTGACGATACTTTATTAGAATGTGTTGATGTAACAGCAGGCTTAAAAGAAACAGGTGCCATTATTATTAACACAACCAAATCAGCAGATTATCTAAAAACTGCTTTAAAAGGATACAAAGGAAGTATCTACACCATTGACGCACGAAAAATCTCAATAGAAGCCTTAGGAAAATATTTCCCAAACACACCAATGCTTGCTGCCATTGTTAAAGTTAGTGGTATTATGACAGATGAAGCTTTACTAGAAGATATGAAAGGTTCTTTTCAACATAAATTTGCGAAAAAGCCAGAAGTAATCGACGGAAATATGAAGGCTTTAGAATTAGCATTAAAGGAGGTTAAAAAGATATGACCGAAATTAATCATAATACACCTATGGAAAAATTAACTCCAGGCGGTGATATTTATACTGCTGGGAATGCCAAAGAATTCAAAACGGGAGATTGGAGAAGCATTCGCCCTATTTTCTTAAGTGATAAATGTAAACAATGTGGACTTTGTTTCCCAGTTTGTCCAGAGGATGCAATTCCAGTAAATAAAGAATGTTTAAGAGAAGATTTTAATTATGATTATTGCAAAGGATGTGGCGTTTGTTCTAAGGTGTGCCCATTTGGTGCAATTGAAATGAAGGAAGAGTAATTTGAAAAATAATAGCCATCTTGCTTCGTTGAACTAAGTTCCAAACGCGGTCACATACAAAACGTATGCTCCCTTGCCTTTTAAACTTAGTTCGCCTAGCAATATAACTATTCTTTTCCAAATTAAGTATACGCAAAAAAAGAAAGGAGATTTAATAAAAATGAGTATAAGAGAAAGATTAAGTGGTAATGAAGCAGCAGCAACTGCTATGAAACAAATCAATCCAGACGTAGTAGCCGCTTTTCCCATTACCCCTTCTACTGAAATACCTCAATATTTTTCAACTTTCGTTGCGAATGGAACTGTTGATACAGAATTCGTAGCAGTTGAAAGTGAACACAGTGCTATGTCTGCTTGTATTGGAGCAGAGGCAGCTCGGAGCAAGAGCCATGACAGCCACTTCTGCAAATGGACTATCTTTAATGTGGGAAATGATATACATTGCTTCTAGTTTACGTCTGCCAATTGTATTATCTTTAGTAAACAGAGCTGTATCAGGACCTTTAAACATTCACTGTGACCATTCTGACGCCATGGGAGCACGTGATAGTGGTTGGATTATGCTATTTTCCGAAAATAATCAAGAGGCTTATGACAATACTTTAATGGCTCACAGAATTGCAGAACATAAGGACGTAAGACTACCTTTAATGGTCTGTCAAGATGGTTTCATTACTTCTCACGCCATTGAAAATATTGAATTAGTAGAAGACGAAAAAGTGAAAGAATTTGTGGGAACCTATCAACCAGAACATTACTTATTAAATAAGGAAGAACCAATTGCAGTAGGTCCATTAGATTTACAAGCTTATCTTTTTGAACATAAAGCACAACAAGCAGAAGCCATGAAAAATGCAAAACAAGTTATTTTAAATGTTTCAAAAGATTTTGAAAAAATGACTGGTAGAAGTTATTCACTATTTGAAGAATACCAACTAGAAGATGCTGAAATTGCTATTGTTTGTATGAACTCAACCGCTGGGACTACTAAATTTGTCGTTGACAATTTAAGAGAAAAAGGAATCAAAGCAGGACTTCTAAAGGTTCGTGTTTACAGACCTTTCCCAGTGGAAGAAATCGCAAAAGCTTTATCTCATGTTAAAGCCATTGCTATTTTAGACAAAGCAGATTCGCTAAATGCTGCAGGTGGTGCTTTATTCCAAGATGTAACTTCAGCTATGTATGTAAATCAAATTCATGTACCAGCTGTAAACTATGTTTATGGTATTGGTGGTAGAGATACCAAAGCAGATGACATCGAATCTGTTTATCAAGATTTATTAGAAATTGTAAAAACCAATAGAATTGAAAATCCTTATCGTTACTTAGGATTAAGAAAGGAGGCAAAATAATGGCTTATAATTTAAAAGAAGTAGTTGCCAACAAACCTTCCAGATTTACCGCAGGACATAGAATGTGTGCTGGTTGTGGTGCACCACCAATCGCAAGACACATAATGAGAGCCTTAAAACCAGAAGACCATGCCGTTGTAGCTGGTGCTACTGGATGTATGGAGGTTTCCACCTTTATTTATCCTTATACAGCTTGGACCGATTCTTTTATCCATACTGCCTTCGAATGTGCAGGTGCGACTTTAGCTGGAGCAGAAGCAGCCTATCAATCTATGAAAAAACAAGGAAAACTACCAGAAGGAGATACTAAATTTATCGCTTTTGGAGGAGACGGTGGAACCTATGACATAGGTCTACAAAGTTTATCAGGAGCAATGGAACGTGGTCATGACATGGTATACGTATGTTATGACAATGGTGCTTACATGAATACTGGTATTCAACGTTCCTCTGCTACCCCAAAATTTGCAGACACCACTACCTCACCAGCAGGAAAAGTAATTCCAGGAAAAATGCAATCCAGAAAAGATTTAGCCAAAATCATGGTAGGGCATCATTTACCTTACGTTGCACAAACCTTAGGATACATGAACTTTAAAGACTTATACGAAAAAGCCGAAAAAGCCATTTATACCGAAGGACCAGCCTTCTTAAACGTAATGGCACCATGTCCTAGAGGTTGGGGATATCCAACAGACCAATTAATGCAAATCAACAAATTAGCTGTTGAAACTTGCTATTGGCCATTATACGAAGTAATCGATGGAAAATACAAAATCACTTACAAGCCAGCAAAAAAACTACCAATCGAAGAATTCTTGAAACCACAAAAAAGATTCAAGCATATGTTCCAACCAGGTAATGAATGGATGATTGAAGAATTCCAAAAAGAAGTAGACTCAAGATGGCAAGAACTTTTAGATTTAGAAGAAATTACAAACAAGGATTAGAGGGACGGGATTAGAGGGACGTTCCTTAAAATCCCTATTTCTGGGATTTTGGGGACAGTCCTTCAATCCTTTGTTTTTTATTAATATCAATAATTCTATTTTTTCCTATCCCTAATATTTTTGCAATTTCTTTATTCTTACAAGCATACTCTTTCTTTAACTCTTGTGCCACTTTAATAATCAAATAATTATTTTCCCTTATTTCCCTTTTATCAACACCTATTTTTTTACAATATTTCTCTACAAATTCCTCTATTTCCTTTATATCAATTGGTATTTCATCAATATCAAATATGTCTCTTTTTTCTCTAAAATTTTTATGTATGAAGTCAAATTTCTCTTTATAGTTCTGTGTTTGAAATAATAGCTGAATACATTTTTCCTCTATATTTTCTTGTTGATATTGTTGATAAGAAGAATATTCGTATTCTCTCATTTCTTTTACTAGTTTAGCTTTTACTGGATTTCTATGAATGTACACAACTGCATTATATAAGTGCTCTTCATTTTTAATTGGTTGCGTATAATATCGATTTCGAAAAACATATCCCACTCTGTTTTCCCTCTTGTTATAAAAAATTCCATAAGTGGTATTAATTCTTGCCATTGCTTTTGAAAGTTCTTTATAATCTTTCATATAAACCAAAAAATGTGCATGATTGTCCATAATACAATAACACAAAAGACATAAACTATTGTATTTTCCAAACATTTCTTTTACTAATTTAATATACTCATTTTTATATTCTGGATTTTTAAAAATATTTTCTCTATCAATTCCTTGTGTTATCATATGAATATAGGATGCACTCATATTTTTTCTAGATACTCTTGCCATTATACCTCCTTGCATTTTTACTTTAATTTTTTGGATTTTTTAGATACTAAATCTCAAATATTAAAAATTTTTTGAAAAAAATCAAATTCTATAATATGTTTTATTATAATATTAGTTTATGTCTTTTGTCAAGTGTTTTTACATTTTTTTACATTTGGTGTGAATTAATTATCAAGGACTGTCCCCAAAATCCCTAAAACAGGGATTTTAAGGAACGTCCCTCTTATCCCGCGTCCCCTCTCTAATCCCTGCTCTCAATTACAATCAAAATACCATTTTTTAATTCTATGGTAGCAATATCTTCCACTATTTCATTACTAATACCTAAGCTAACGCCAACTGTTAAACAATATTTATACAAAGGATATTTGAAACCTTTCAGTGTAATTTCCTCTACCTTACTTGTTAGTGGCAATAATGAAACATATTTCCCATAGGTTTTATCTTTATACAAAGTATGTTTATCTTCTATCAAATAAATTTTGTTGTAGCCATCTACTATTTGGCAAGGAATTTTAGCTTCTAAGGCTTGTTTTAAAATATGGATATTTGCTAAACTATGGTCCATTCTTTTTCCTAATGCTCCTAAAATAATGATGCTAGAGCTCTCTAATTCCATTGCCAATTGTATGGCAATTTCTGTATCTGTATTATCTTTTTCAGAATTGTAAGTATGAAAAGTAATTTGTGGTTTAGCTTGATAATGCTGCAATACTTCTTTAGAAATAGAGTCAAAATCGCCTACCACATAATTGGGTATTATATTTAAGTGATATAATGCTTCTAGTCCTCTGTCAACTGCTATGATATTTTGTCCGTCATCTTTTTTACAATATTTTTTTAGAAGTCTTTTATCAATTTCTCCTCCTGATATAATAAGTGTTTCCATCTTTTCTCCTATTTTATATAAATTATAAATTAAGGAGTGTCCCCAAAATCCCTAAAACAGGGATTTTAAGGAACGTCCCCTTAATCCCTCTTTCTATTTTTCGTTGGTATTAAGAATAATGCTCCTACTATAATTGGCAAATAAAAGGTGTAAATTCTCCAAAATAATATTGACATATTGATTGTCCCTTGTTGAAATATAGAGTTAAATAGTAAGTAAAAGCCTCCTTCTGCTCCTAGTCCTGAACCTGGCGTTGGTATGAAGGTCATGATTAGCAATAAAAAGCTTTGAATTGGTATGATTTGTAAAAAGCTTATACCGCTGTTTCCAAATGCACGATACACCATATAGGTAATAGAGTAGTAAGCAAAGCTTTGCAATACTGCTGTTAAAAACATTTTTATTACCATTTTTTTATTGGATTTCATATATAAGAATTGTTCTTTAAAGTTGTCAATGCTTTTGTCTAGTTTTTCAATGGTTCCTTCTGGATTTTTAAATATATGAATTTTTCCTAATAATTTAATAATTGGCGTCGTAAAAAAGGTTATCATTCTCTTTTTAATCCCTGCTAGGATAACTACTATAATGGCTAAAATGTTTACAGCAAATCCTACAATTGCTATCCATAGGTAGTTTTGCATTAATGTTACAAAAAAAGAAAATTCAAATATTACTACAAGGATAGTTGATACGACTAAGGCTGTTTGCGTTATAATAAATTTCATTGCCATGGCAGATAGTGAGTCACTTACTCTTTTTCCTGTTTTGGTTAATTCATAGGCTTGCATTGGTTGACCACCTGTTGAAAATGGCGTTACGTTATTGAATAACTGCCCTAACATGGATACTTTAAATGAGTTTTTAAAGGTTTGCTTTGGATACATTTGCTTGATTGGTGTATGTAAATTACTGGCTTCGCAAATCCAATGAATAACTAAACAAATTAATCCGAGCAACTACCCATTTGTAGTCAACTTGATGCAATACTTCCTTGATGTTGTCAATTCCATCTACTTTTATCATGTAGATAAATAGTCCAATAAAAATAACTAAAATTAATAGGAAATTAAAGATAATTATTTTTTTGTTGGCTGGTTTTACTTCTTGTTGTAATTGTTCTATTTCTTTTTTAGGATTGTTTTCTAAAAGCTGCTCTACTTTTTTTTCTTGGTTGTTTTCAAAATTTTCTGACATTTAAAGCTTTTCCCTTCTTAATCTTTTTATCTTACCTTTTTGTTTTTATTTATTCTTTTTCTCTTACAGTTTCTTTTTCCATATAATCTTTTAATCCGCTAACTCCTTCAGCAGTTCTTAAATCATATGTTCGCATTTCTCCATCTTTATTAACATTAAAAATAACATTGCCATTTGATATACTAGTTTCTCCGCCCATTCTTTCAACATTATTCCAATTAACCGTAACTAACTCAGGCTCTCCATTTAGTGCATTTGTTTGAATATTGATTGGTGCATCTTTTATGACTTTATCTTTTATTGTAATATGTTTGTTATGATTTGTATCAAATGTTAAGACATCTTTTAATGTGTCAGCATCTAACATTCTTTCCTGCCCTACACCATTTAAATCTTGATACTTAACATTATAGATTGGTAGTCCTATTTCAACTCTAGTCGCTCCATCTTGGATATCCATATTTTTACTATATTCAACTTGAATACTAGTATTCCCTTTCATTTCCAAAATATTAACAATGGTATCTTTGATTTCTTGTTGCTTATCGCCTAATCTTATATACTCCTCTGTTTTTATTTCCCCATTTTCATCAAATGTAACTTTTCTTATTTTCCATTTATCATTTAAATAACATATAATGTAGCTTTTTCCTGGTACAATTTTACTTTTATCTATTCTTTGTTTTGTTATAATATCATAGATTTCATATTCTTGTCTTCTCATCTTAAATTCCTCCCTTGTTTCCTATTATACTATATTGCAATAAAATTTGCAAAACTTGGAATCAAAAATTTCCCAAGCCCTTGAAAAATCTCACATAATATCATATAATATACTCATACTAAAAAATGGGAAGAAAGGTTAAAAAATAATTGGCATTTGGCGTTGTCAAATTTCCAATTCTTTTCCAACCTTGTACCTTGAGGAAGGAATGAAATAAAAAATGAAAAGCATAACTGTAAAAAGTTTATACAAAAACACAAACACCTATGTAGGAAAAGAAATCACCATAGAGGGTTGGGTTAAAACCGTAAGAGACTCTAAAAACTTTGGATTTATTGAATTAAACGATGGAACCTTTTTTAAAAATGTCCAAATTGTTTTTGGTGACAAACTAGAAAACTTCGCAGAAATTTGTAAGCTGACCATCAGCTCATCCATTAAAGTAACAGGAAAATTGGTAGTAACCGAAAATGCAAAACAGCCATTTGAAATCCAAGCAACAGCAATTGAAATTGAAAGTTTAGCAGATAGTAGCTATCCCCTTCAAAAGAAAAAGCACTCTTTTGAATACCTAAGAACTATCTCTCATCTACGTCCAAGAGCCAATACCTTTCATGCCGTATTTCGTGTAAGAAGCGTTTTAGCTTACGCTATTCACAAATTCTTTCAAGAAAGAGGATTTGTCTATGTCAATACTCCTATTCTTACAGGAAGTGACGCAGAAGGTGCTGGAGAAATGTTTAATGTCAATTCTTTTGATTTAAAAGACATTCCTAAAACAAAAGAAGGAAACGTTGATTTTTCACAAGACTTTTTTGGAAAATCTACTCACTTAACCGTAAGTGGTCAATTAAATGCCGAAACTTTTGCCCAAAGTTTTTGTAATGTATATACTTTTGGACCAACTTTTCGTGCGGAAAACTCTAATACTGTAAAACATGCTGCCGAATTTTGGATGGTAGAGCCTGAAATTTGCTTTGCCGATTTAAAAGACGATATGGACTTAGCAGAAGATATGATTAAATATATTTTCCAATATGTAATTGATAATTGTCCTGAAGAAATGGAATTTTTCAATAAATTTATTGACACTGGCTTACTAGAAAGACTAAACCATGTTATCACCTCAGATTTTGTTAGAATTTCTTACACAGATGCCATAAAAGAACTTGAAAAACATAATGATAAATTTGAATATAAAGTTTCTTGGGGGGTTGATTTACAAACAGAACATGAAAGATATTTATGCGAAAACATCTTCCAAAAACCAGTTTTTGTAACCGATTATCCAAAAGATATTAAAGCTTTTTATATGAAGCAAAACCCAGATGGAAAAACAGTTGCTGCTAGTGACCTACTTGTTCCTGGCATTGGAGAAATCATTGGTGGTAGCCAAAGAGAAGAAGATTATAATAAATTATTAACTAGAATGAAAGAATTAAACATGCCTCTTGCTAATTACGACTGGTATTTGGATTTAAGAAAATACGGAAGCTGTAATCACGCTGGATTTGGCTTAGGGTTTGAAAGGGCTATTATGTACCTAACTGGTATGCAAAATATTCGTGACGTCATTCCTTTCCCTAGAACACCCAAAAATTGTGAATTTTAAAAATGTGCAATTGGGGACGTTTCTTTTTTCACATTTAACAATAATGTGAAAAAAGAAACGTCCCCAATTGCACATTCAAATTAATGTTCTCTTCCACTTAGATTTGTCTTTAGTTCTACTCCTTGTTGTTTTAGTTCTTCTTGTCTTACCTCTGCAAATTGTACTAATTTATCTACTTGTTTCTTAATTCTTTCTGGTGTTATTTTTTGTTTTTCCGCTAGTGTAATAGGATGCTTTTTACTTTCTTTTAAAACTTCTGCCTCTTCTTTCATAGCTTCATGAAGCTTTTGTCTATCTTCTTGATTTAGGATATCGAAAGTTCTTTCCCCTTCTTGTCCATGGTTGATAATTACTTCGTCAGTCAACTGTTGTAAATGACTTGGAAAAAACATTTCATACTTTCTCATTTTAGTTGCTATTTGTTTGGCTATAATACCAAGTATTTTTTCTTCATTATAGTCTTCTGGTCTTTCTTTTCTTATTTTACCAAACATATAAGTTAGTTGTGAATCACTAAAAGCCTTGTCTACTCTATAATATAGCTCATCGTATGGATTTAGGTTTTTATCTTTTATGATAATTTTCAAAAATTTGTCAATATCTTTTTTAGCTAATAGTTCTTTCGTTTTTATGCTTTCTTTAAATAGTTCTCTTTGTACTTGTTGTGGTAATTTTTCAATCACTTTTTGTTTAGTTTTATCCATAATTTCTGGTGTTTCTATTACCTCTTTTGCAAGCTTTATTTGTTTATCACTATCTTCTACAAATCCTACGATATTATGTATGTTAGCTGTTTCTTCTTCTTCTATTTTTTGCTCTAATTCTTTCATTAATGCTTTGTCCGATAATCTTTTTAATCTCATTTTTTCAATAAATAATTTTATTTTTTCACTTAATGGATTTTCATTTCTATTTCCTCCTTTGTAAATTATAACACATTTTACATAACTTGGAAATCCCTCCTGGCTTTTTCCTACTCCTTTAATTTTATATTTATAATTTCAAAAACATTATGTGCAATTGGGGACGTTTCTTTTTTCACATTTTAACAATAATGTGAAAAAAGAAACGTCCCCAATTGCACATTTTTTTACACTTCTTTTCCATAATAACTATCTAGCAAAATCTGTTTTAGTTCAGAAACTAACGGTAATCTTGGGTTAGCTGTTGTACATTGATCCTCAAAAGCCCTATCTGCTAACATATCTACTTTTGCTAAAAATTCTTGTTCTGCAATTCCTGCTTCTTGTAAAGACTTTGGAATGTTTAAGTGTTCATTTAATTCTTGTACTTTTGTAATTAAGCTTGTAATTCCTTCTTCTTTGCTATCAGCCTTTAATCCTACCTTTTTAGCTAACTCATAATATTTTTCGTCAGCAATAAAGTATTCATATTTTGGAAAAGACACAAACTTGGTTGGTTTTCCACTATTGTATCTTATAACATAAGGTAAGATGATGGCATTTATTCTTCCATGTGGCAAATGGAACTCTGCTCCAATTTTATGGGCTAGCGAGTGATTAATTCCTAAAAACGCATTGGTAAATGCCATTCCTGCTAAGGTACTTGCGTTGTGCATTTTTTCTCTTGCTAATCGATTGGTTCCATCGTTATAGGCTTGTTCTAAATATTTTAAAACAATTTCTACTGCTTTTTCTGCTAAACCATCGGTATAATCAGATGCCATGTTAGATACATAGGCTTCAATGGCATGTGTTAAAACGTCCATGCCAGTGTCTGCTGTAACTGATTTTGGTAAGCTCATAACTAAGTCTGGGTCAATAATTGCTACATCGGGTGTTAATTCATAATCTGCTAATGGATATTTTTTGTTTTTCTCTTTATCGGTAATGACTGCAAATGAGGTTACTTCTGAACCTGTTCCTGAGGTAGTTGGAATCGCAACCATTTTACATTTGGTTCCCAGTTTTGGAAATTTATAGGTACGTTTTCTGATGTCCATGAATTTTAGCTTTAAGCCTTCCACATCAGCATCGGGATGTTCGTAAAATAGCCACATTCCTTTTGCTGCATCAATTGGACTTCCTCCTCCCACAGCAATTATTACATCAGGTTTAAAGCTTTTCATAGCTTCTACACCTTTTTTTACTGTCTCAAAAGATGGGTCAGATTCTACTTCACTAAAAATTTCAGAATGTACGTATTGGTGTCTTTTTCTTAAATGATATAAGATTTTGTCTACATATCCTAGTTTTATCATACCTTCGTCTGTTACAATAAAAGCTCTTTCGATTTCTGGCATTTTTTCTAGATATTGAATGGAACCTGCTTCAAAATATATTTTTTCTGGAATTTTAAACCATTGCATATTAACTCTCCTTTTCGCAACTCTTTTAATATTAATAAGATTCACTGACGATACATTCGCAGTTGTTGAGTTTCCACCAAAAGAACCACATCCAAGTGTTAAGGATGGCATGTTGGTGTTATAAATGTCACCAATGGCTCCATGGGTAGATGGAGAATTTACAATAATTCTTCCTGCCTTCATTTTTTTAGAAAATTCTAAATTTATTTCTTTATCTTCTGAGTGAATGACTGCTGAGTGTCCAAGTCCTCCAAATTCTAGTAACTTTTCGGCTTTTTCAATTCCCTCTTCTTCATTTTCTACAATATAATAAGTTAATACGGGACTTAATTTTTCTTTGGAGAATGGATAGTCTTGCCCGATTCCTTCTTCATATACTACTAAAACTTTTGTGTCTTCTGGCACATCAAATCCTGCTTCTTTGGCAATGGTGTATGGTGATTGCCCTGGCACATGAGATTTTAATTTAAAACCATATTCTTCGGTATATTCGAACATGCTTAGTTTTAGTTTTTCTTTTTCTTCGGGATTTACAAAATAACATCCTGCTTCTCTCATTAATTCTTCAAATTTTTGGTAGATTTCTCTATCTACTAAAACTGCTTGTTCTGATGCACATATCATTCCATTGTCAAATGCTTTGGATAATACTAAGTCATTTACTGATGTTTTTAGTTTGGCACTTTTGTGGATATAACATGGTACATTTCCGTGGTCCTACTCCTAATGCTGGCTTTCCACAAGAGTACGCAGCTTTTACCATTCCCGTTCCACCAGTTGCTAATATTAAATTCACATCTGGATGGTTCATTAATAGTCTGGTTGCTAAAACACTTGGCTCTTCAATCCATAAAATACAGTCCTCTGGCGCTCCTGCTCGAATTGCTGCTTCTTTTACAATTTCGGCTGCCCTGCTACTACTTTTTTGGGCAGATGGGTGGAAACCAAAGATAATAACGTTTCTGGTTTTGGCTGCTATGATAGATTTAAACATGGTAGTAGAGGTTGGGTTGGTAACGGGGGTTACTCCTGCAATAATTCCTACTGGTTCTGCTATTTCTACATAGTCTTCTTCTTCGTTTTCGTTGATAATTCCCACTGTTTTTTCATATTTAATGCTATGGTATACGTATTCTGTAGCAAACATGTTCTTTGTTATTTTGTCTTCATAAATTCCTCTTCCTGTTTCTTCTACTGCTAGTTTTGCTAATTCCATGTGATGCTCTAGTCCTGCCATTGACATGGCTTTTGTGATATTGTCAACGGTTTGTTGGTCTAGTTTTAGGTATTCTTTGGATGCTTTTTTGGCTTTTTCGACTAGTTCATTTATCATGTTTTGAACTTTTTGTTCTTCTTCTTGGCTTATATTATTGTTAGACATAAAAAAATTCCTCCTCTTTTGTGTTTAGTTTAACCATATTTATTATATATTATTAGGAAAATTTGTCAAGGATTTTTTCTTTAGATTTTTTTGATTTGTTTTCCTCAATCAGTTGATAAAATAAATTCATTTGACTGATTTTGTTGCAAAAAAGATATTAAGTTTTGTACTTAATATCTTTTTTCTTAGTTTTCTAACTGCCATTTTAAGATAGGATAACCGTCATTATATTTCCAAGTTCCATCTTCATTTTGAATATCATTTGTGTAGGCTGCTCCTAATGTGCTGGCTAAGTTCTTTATTTCTGCTGCAGTTTTTTTGACAGCATTGGTATTTCCAGATGGTCTTCCAATTCCTACGCTCGCTCCACAAGTGTCTAGCCAATAGTTGTTAGTCGCTTTCATATGAGCGTTCTCGTCATTTCCTACAATTCCTCCTCGTAAGTGCGTTTCTCCTTGTAGCTTGCCTATATTGTAACAATTTGTTACATATACAGTTGGTTCTGAAGCTCCACCTGTGTATGAAAGAATTCCTGAACCGCCTGGTCCAAAAGCAATAATTATTCCGCTATTATAGCAATTCTCTATAATTCCTCCTTGAGCTAGTCCTATGATGCCACCTATAGTATTGCTAGACTTTATTGTTAGCGTCCCTTTATTATAACACTTTTCTATTCTTCCATTTTTCATACGACCACAGATACCTCCTGTAAAACTACTAGTCTCATTACTACCTCCTAATACCTCTCCTAAATTGGCTGACTGACTGATTTCACCATAATTAAAACCTGCAATTCCTCCCACCATATAGCTAGTAGATTCAACTTTTGCCTTATTAACGACATGTTCTATTGTTCCATTGTTTCTTCCAACAACTCCTCCTACACTATTATTTCCTTTTATATAAGAATCTTCAGATGTTATTACATTTTGAATTGTTCCTCCATTTTGCTTAAAGAGCCCTATCTGATTTTCACTAGAGTCAATATAAATCCCATGAATTGTATGGTTATTTCCTTCAAAAGTTCCCTCAAAATTATTAATTGGTGTCCATTGATTACTACTAGATCCTTCTAAATAAATTTCGTCCATCACATAAACATGATTGTCTTTAAATGTTCTTTTTCCGATATTCACAATATCTCTAAACTTCTCCATATCAGCTTTATTATAAATATACATATCTGCTATAATTTCATTAACTTTTACGATTTTTCGATTGTATTTCCCCTCTTTATCTTTAACAATAATCTCATAATCCCCATTGTCCACCACTTCTGTGGATAACACATACTTTCCATCTTGTTTTTCTGGTGCTTCTTTTTCTTCTCCATTAATCGTAATACTTGCTATTTCCCCTTCATAGAAGATTTCTATGGTAATGGTGGATTTTGTGTAGTCACTACTTATAGTGGCATTTGTTTCTATTTGGATTGCTGTATTTAACTCCTCTTTCCCCAAACTTTTTCCTATTTTAGGTACACTTCTATCAATTTCAAATTTCCATCCCTCTACTGATACAATATCGTTTTCTAAAACAGTCATCTCCTCTTGTGAATTGATTCTGCTATCAATGTAGTCATTTTCGTTATAGGCTGTGTCTGTTTGTTTATCCATTCCTAATTCTATTAATACTAGCTTTAGTTTTTCTTCCGCCTGTTTTTCTTCGGTTGTTTCTCTTGAAGTGGAAGCTTTTCCGAAGTATTCCATTTTCTCCTGTTAAGGTTGCAATTGCTACCCCCGCTAAGATTAATAATATAATAATGGTAATGACTAAAGCAATTAATGTGATACCTTTTTCTTTTTTCTTTAAATTGATTATATTTTTCATACTAATCCTACTTTCTTTTGTGTTATTATTTACTGTTTTAATTATTTGTATTACTATTTTTCTTTTATATATTATCAATTAACAAGAATTAAGTCAACTTGTTGTACAAACTCACTTCATTTTTTAGATTTTTTGATTTGTTTTCCTCAATCAGTTGACTTTTTTCAAAAAATGTATTATTATGTTAAATAAATTAATTCAAAAATTTAAAATCAATTAAAATTCCAAAAAGAAAACTAACAAAAAAGCGAGAAAAAAAGTGAAATTAAAAGTTATTATATTGTTTTTACTTCAAAAGCAATATTGACACAAAGCTTAAGATAAATTATAATGAAGGAGGAAAATACATGGAATTTAACTATGAAAATAATTTAATCACTAATATGTTAAAAATGAAAAAAGTTCTCAATCCACCTATCTTAACAGACATCAGTACTCCCTACAACTTAGGAAATGCTAAAATAAATAAACCACACGACAAGATTTTTAAAATTGTATTAGGTGAGAAAAAACAAGTAGTAGAACTATTAAACCGAATTTTAGAACCAACTAAAAAATTGCATAAAAATGATATCGAAAAATATAGTACAGAGCATATTAATTACATGTTTCAGGAAAGTGAGTCAGACATCATCTATAAAATGAAAAATAAAGAAATTTACTTTTTAATCGAGCATCAAAGAACCATTGACTACAATATGCCAATAAGAATTTTAGACTATGAATTAGAAATCATAAAAAAAGCAACAAGAGGAAAACGAATGACAAAACATAACCACAAATTGCCAACTATAATCCCTATTGTAATATACACAGGAAGTAAAAAATGGGATGTAGAAAAATACATCAAAGACTGTCAAGAAACTCTAGAAGGAGTAAAAACGCTAAACTTAGGTGAATATATTGTAATTGATGCCAATGACTATAAAAACGAGGACTTAGAAAAAGATACTTTGTTTTTTTCTAAAATGTTGTTGCTAGAAAAGTTAGAAAAACAAGAAGACATTGCTAAATTATTAACTAATATGACTAAAACAGAAAAAGATAAAGACAATCGTACTATTTTAAAAAGTATTATTGCTTTCATTATGAAAGAAAAATTGCCACCAGCAGAAATTGAAAAATTATTAGAAAATTTAGAAAGCGAGGGAAAAGATATGGTAATCGAAGTACTAGAAAAAGAGAGTCAAAGACAAAGAAACATGGGAATAAAGCAAGGGATAAAGCAGGGAATAAAACAGGGAATCTTAGAAACAGCTAGAGAACTTTTAAAATTTGGCATGGACAAAGAAGACATTCAAAAAGTAACAAAACTAACCAAAAAAGAAATTGAAAAACTATAACAAAAAAGCGAGCCTAAAATTTTCTATCAAATGCAAATTTGAGACTATCGTAAAAGTTGTGTAAATCGGATTTCCTTCCGATTGATAACTT
>CAOKJE010000029.1 GCA_948468505.1 uncultured Clostridium sp.
TATTAGGGGGTATTTTGTTGTCAAAGTTCATTTTTCATTTATTACAGGATGCTATCAAAAAATAAAAAAATTTAAAAAAACATCTTGACCTCGACCAAGGTTTAGGTGATATATAATATAATATAAAAAACATAAAAAGTCAAGGAGGAAAAAAACATGATATACAAACAATTTCAAGATTTAAAATTATCGAATCTAGGACTAGGAACCATGAGACTACCAAATAAAGGAGTAAATGGTGATACACCAATCGACGAAGAAGAAACTGCAAAAATGGTGAAATATGCCATAGAAAAAGGAATCAACTACTTTGACACAGCATGGGGATACCACAATGGAGAATCAGAATTAGTAATAGGAAAAGTACTAAAAGAATATCCAAGACAAAGTTTCTATTTAGCAACCAAATTTCCAGGATATGATGTATCTAACATGGACAAAGTGGAAGAAATATTTGAAAAGCAACTAGAAAAATGCCAAGTTAAATATTTTGATTTCTATTTAATTCACAATGTATACGAAAAAAATGTAGACCCTTATTTAGACGAAAAATATGGAATATTAGATTATCTACTAAAACAAAAAGAAAATGGAAGAATTAAGCATCTAGGCTTTTCTGTTCATGGAAGCTTAGAAGTTATGAAAAAATTCTTAGAAGTTTATGGGAAATATATGGAATTTGGTCAAATTCAGCTAAATTACATAGATTATGACTTCCAAGATGCCAAAGCAAAAATAGAACTACTAAACGAAATGAACATTCCAATTTGGGTTATGGAGCCATTAAGAGGAGGAAAACTTGCCAAATTAAATGACGAGCAAGAAGAAAAACTAAAGAAGTTACGACCAGAAGAAGAAATACCAGCATGGGCATTCCGCTTCTTACAAAGCATACCAGGTGTAACCATGGTACTATCAGGAATGTCTAAGATGGAACAATTGGAGAAAAACATCAAAACCTTTGAAGAAGAAAAACCATTAAACGAAGAAGAAATGAAAACCTTATTAGAAATGGCAAAAGATATGGTAAGTGGAAATACACTTCCATGTACAGCTTGCCGTTATTGCACAGCACATTGTCCAAAAGGAATTGATATTCCTAAAATACTTGCATGGTATAATGAACATGTATTTACAGGAGGCGGATTTATTGCACCAATGGCAATTAGTAGTTTGCCAGACGATAAAAAACCAAGTGCATGCATTGGTTGTAAAAGCTGTGAGGCAGTTTGTCCACAACAATTAAAAATAGCAGAGGCTATGTCTAACTTTGTAGAGTTATTAAAACAATAATTTAAATTTTAGGAGGAATTTATTATGTTAGAAAAAGTAGAAGCTTTAAAAAGCAAAGCAGGTTTATCAAACCTATTAACCAATCAAAAAGCAAAATATATCATAGGAACGTTGCTATTAGCAGGAACAGGAATTGCTTTACCTAGAATATTCCATGTATTAGCTGGCTCCTCAGCAGGAGCAACCTTTTTGCCAATGCACCTAGCAGTTTTAATTGCTGCCTTAACTTTTGGAACCATTAGTGGCACAATCGTAGCAGGAAGCTCTGTTGTATTTAGTTATTTATTAACAGGTATGCCAACCTTAGCAAGACTTCCATACATGGCAATTGAACTTTTCATTTATGCTGTTATTTTAAGTGTATGTAACAAGAAATTTAATTCTTACCTATCACTTATCATAACTATTATTCTAGGAAGAATTTTATACAGTGGTGTATTATTTGTAGCAATTCATTGGCTTGGTTTACCAACCTATGGGATTTCAGTGATAGAAAGCATAAAAGCAGGAATACCAGGAATAGCAATTCAATTATTATGTGTTCCATTTATCGCCAAATTTATAAAGGAAAGGTTAAATTTAAAAAATGACTAAGTTAGGAATGGTAAAAGAAAAGTTATATGCAACCAATGCTAGTTTAGTAGTTTTATACAAAAACGGAGAAATAAAAGAATACTATCAAAATCGAATTAAAGATATAAAAGAGATTTTGCAAGCAGATAAACTAGCTTTAAAAGATGCTGTAATTGCTGATAAAGTAATTGGAAAAGTAGCAGCATCTATCTTAACAGTTGCAGGCGTAGAAGCAATATATGCTGATGTTATAAGTCAACATGCTATTCCTGTGCTAGTGGAAAATAACCTTGAATATCAATATAATTGCCTAACAGAGTATGTGCAAAATAATGATAAAACTGGTATGTGCCCAATGGAGAATAAATACAAAGACGAAAAAGACATTTATAAAATTTATAAAGATATGGTATAAAATAAGAGCTGTTAGAAATAGCAGCCTTTTTTATGTTCCTTTTGTTCTAAAAAGTTCTAAAAATTATATACAAAAAAACAAACAAATGGTATAATTTTATAAGAAAAAATAGGAAAAACCTTAAAAAGAGAGGGGAAAAAATGAAAAGCATTATAGAAATCAAAAACCTAACCAAACAATACAAAGAATTAAAAGCAATCGACAATCTATCACTAGAAGTACACGAAGGAGAAATATTAGGACTATTACGGGCCAAATGGAAGTGGGAAATCGACTACCATCAACTGTATTTTATCCTTACTAAAATTCAATCAAGGTGAAATCAAAATATTTGGAAAAGAAATGAAACCAGATGCCTATGATATCAAAGCAAAATTAGGAGTTGTATTTCAAGACGTAGCGGTATTTGAAGAACTAACTGTACAAGACAACATCGACTATTTTTGTGGCTTATACATCAAAGACAAAAAGAAAAGAAAACAATACATAGACGAAGCAATTGAATTAGTGGGATTAAAAGAGTTTAGAAAATTTTATCCAAAGCAACTATCAGGAGGCTTACTAAGAAGACTAAACATAGCCTGTGGCATTGCTCACAAACCAAGTCTTATCTTTTTAGACGAACCAACCGTTGCCGTAGACCCACAAAGCAGAAACAACATATTAGATGGCATCCAAAAATTAAGGGACAGAGGTGCAACCATTGTATATACTACCCACTATATGGAGGAAGTCGAAATGATATGTGATAGAGTTATCATTTTAGACAAAGGAAAAGTATTAGCAAGTGGAACCACAGACGAATTAAAAGAACTAGCCAAAATAGAAGAAAAAGTAACTGTAGAATTAAACGGACTAGAAGAAAAATATTTGCAAGCCATCCAAAAAATGGAGCAAGTAGACAAAGTAATTTATGATGGCGACAGATTGCAAGTTAGTTATAAAAGAAGCCAAAACAATTTAGTAGACTTATTAGACTATCTAAGAAAAGAAGAAATAAAATACCATAAAATCTATTTAGAAAGACCAACATTAAATGACGTATTCTTGGAACTAACAGGAAAGGAGCTTCGAGACTAATGTTTATGCACAATTTTAAATATGCCTTAAAAACGCTTTTTCGAAATAAAACCTTACTATTTTGGACCTATGCCTTTCCCATCATTCTTCGGAACATTTTTTAACATGGCTTTTTCTAATATAGAAAATAGTGAAAAAATAGAAATAATTGATATAGCCATTGTAAAAAATGACGAATTTGAAAACAGTAAAACCTATCAAGAAACCTTTAAAACCTTAAGTGACGAAAAGAACGAAGATAGGTTATTTAATACCCAATATGTGACAGAAGAAGAGGCAAAAGAATTATTGCAAGAAGATAAAATTATAGGATACCTGATAGTAGAAGAAGAAAAACCAAAGGTAATCATCCAATCTAGTGGAATAAATGAGACCATTTTCAAATACGTAACAGAAGAAATCACACAAAATGAAGAAATCGTAAATACCCTTGCCAAAAGTGAAATAGAAAATGAAATAAAGGCAGGAAATTATCAGCTTGACTATGAAGCAATCTATAAAAATGTATTAGAAATGGCAAAAGAGCAAGAAGTAAAAGTGAAAGATACAACCAGCAATCATTTAAGTTATATCATGGTAGAATTTTATACCTTAATAGCAATGTCGTGCTTATATGGAGGCATCTTAGGAATGGTAGCCATTAACCAAAATCTAGCCAATATGAGTAGCAATGGCAAAAGAGTAGCAGTATCTCCAACTAGCAAAGCAAAAGTAATTCTTAGTAGTAGTTTAGCAGGATATGTAGCGCAAATAATAGGACTCGCTATTTTATTTATCTATACCATTTTTGTCTTAAAAGTAGACTATGGAGATAATTTACCATTTATCCTTTTACTAGGAGCTGTTGGAAGCTTTGCAGGATTATCCATGGGATTAGCCATTGCAACGGTATTAAAAACAAACGAAGGGATAAAAACAGGAATTGTTATATCTGTTACAATGCTTGGCTGTTTTTTATCTGGAATGATGGGAATTACCATGAAATATATCGTAGATACTAATCTGCCAATTGTCAATAAAATAAATCCTGCTAGTATGATAACCGATGGATTTTATTCACTATATTATTATGATACTTTAGATAGATATTATTTTAATGTGATAAGCTTACTAATTTTTGCTATTTTAATGATAATCATTTCTTATAGCAGTCTAAGGAGGCAGAAATATGACAGTATTTAAAGCATTTTTAAAGGTATTAAATAAATGTAAAATCACTATTATTTTATATACAGTCATGTTAATTTTCTTTGGGGGATTTAACATGCAAACCAGCGAAAATAGCACAAGTTTTGTAGCAAGTAAACCAGATATTTTAATTTTAAATGAAGACACAGAAGAAGGCATAACAAAAAATTTAATAGATTATTTAAAGCAAAATAGTGAAATAAAAGATATAAAACAAGATGAAGAAGCAATTCGTGATGCTTTATTTTATCGAGATGTAAACTATATTATTTACATCCCAAAAAATTATAGAGTAGATTTTTTGGAAGGAAAAAATCCAGAAATTGAAGTAAAAAGTACAGGAGACTATCAAGCATCTTTAGCCCAAATGATGTTAGAAAGATATCTAAAAGTAGCAAAGCTATATCAAAAAAAGATAACAGATGAAAAAGAATTAATCCAAAAAATAAATGAAGTTATGGACAAACAAGTTAAAATAGAAATTACTTCTAAGTTAGATACGAATACACTAAGCAAAGCAACTTTGTATTTTAATTTTGCTAATTATAGTATACTAGCTGGTTGCGTGTATGTTATTTGCTTAATATTAGCTAGTTTCAAAAATGAAAAAATAGCGAAAAGAACGATTATTAGTAGTATGAATTATAAAGAGCATAATCGTAAATTGCTTTTATCCAATAGCCTATTTGCTATTTGTTTGTGGTTATTTTATGTAGTGGTAAGCTTTGTATTAATAGGAGATGCCATGTTTACAACACATGGATTGATGTATTTGATAAATTCGTTTGTTTTCACAATATGTGCTATTACGATAGCGTTCTTAATAGGGACTTTAATTAACAATAAAAATGCAATTAATGGGATTGTAAATGTAGTGGCTCTTGGTTCATGTTTTTTATGTGGTGCTTTTGTTCCTATGGATTGGTTACCAGATGCGGTATTAAAAATTGCTCATGTGCTACCATCTTATTATTACATCAAAAATAATGAGTTGATAAAGGGCTTAGAGGTAGTTCATATAGATACGTTGGAGCCAGTTTTGTGGAATATGGTGATTGTTTTGAGTTTTGCGGTGGGGTTTGTTGTGATTACGAATGCTGTTGCAAGGAGAAAAAGAAGGATTGGGTAAAAATCAATTGAAAAATATTGATTATTTCTAAAAAATATGATATATTTAAAACAGATAGGCAATAAAATAATATGATTTGCATATAATAATGATGCTATGCCTAGCATAAAAAAAGTGGTGAATCCAGCCATAAATTGGAACTTGAAAAAGCGGTGAATCCAGCCATAAATTGGAACCTAAAAAAGCGGTGAATCCAGCCATAAATTGGAACTTGAAAAAGTGAGGTTAGAGACTAAACTCTAATCTCTTATTTTAAACAAAAAATTTGTCAACAGAGTTGATTTTTAGTAAAGAGTGATATATAATAAATATATTTAAGGAGGAGAAAGAAATGATTCAAAATTTAAAAGTTGTTAGAGTAGATGTAAGCTATTGTGATTTTTTAAGAAAATTTGATAACAAAGTATCCTATAATAAAAACGACAAAGAGTTAAGACCATTTATAGGTATACTTTTTGAAATAGATGCTTGTAAATATTTTGCACCATTATCTAGTCCTAAAGCTAAACATAGAAAAATGAAAAATACAGTTGACTTTTTTAAAATAAGAAATGGTGAACTAGGTGCTGTCAATTTTAATAATATGATACCTGTCAATGAAAATAATTATTCTTTGGTAAATTTAGATAAAGAAACTTTGACAATAGAAGAATTAAAGTATCAGAAATTATTAAAAGACCAATTACAGTGGTTGAATGCAAATTTTAATCAAGTTAAAAATAAGTCTTTTAAATTATATCGATTGTATAATGAAGGAAGATTATCTCAAAATATAAAAGCACGATGTTGCAATTTTAAAATATTAGAAGAAAAATGTTTAGAATATAACAAGGAGGTAAAATAGAAAATGGAAAACATACATGAAAAAGCAATGAAACTAGCAATAGAAGAATCGAAAGTAAATAGCAAAAACAATTATAAAGCAGGAGGACCATTTGGAGCGGTAATAGTAAAAAATGAAGAAATCATAGCAACAGGGCACAACACAGTAATTGAAAGCAAGGATGCCACTGCACATGCCGAAATAAATGCCATAAGAAATGCCTCAAAAATATTAAACACAAACGACTTATCAGGTTGCACATTATATGTCAATGCAGAGCCTTGTCCTATGTGCTTATCAGCTATCATCTGGAGTAATATCAAAGAAGTATATTATGCAAACACCAAGAAACAAGCAGGAGACATTGGTTTTAGAGACGACATTCTATACGACTATTTAGAAGGAAAAAATCAAGAATTATTAAAAAGGCATCATATAGAAAGCAACGAGGCATTAGAGGTTTTTAAAGACTTTGAAAAAACAGAAGGAAAAATTATGTATTAAGGAGGAATAAAAATGGCAACAACCAATGAATATATCGAATATGTATGTGAACAAATAAAAGGAATAGGAGAAATAAGATACAAGAAAATGTTTGGTGAATTCATGGTATATGTAAATGATAAGCCAGTTATTATTGTATGTGACAATGTAGCTTATGTAAAAAAACTAGAATGTATTGAAGAAAGAATGAAAGAAGCAGGGATTGGATATCCTTATAAAGGTGCCAAAGAGCATTACGTATTAGATATCGACGATGTGGCATTTTGTAAAGAGATTGTTGCAAAAATAGAAGAAGTAACACCTATTCCAAAACCAAGAAAAAAGAAAGAAAAATAATAAATTTAATTCATTAAGATTTCCTTAAAGCTATTTATAGATATGCTAATGTATGATACGATAAAATTATAAAGTTTTAAGGAGGTATTTTTTTATGCACAGAATAGAAGCTTATATTAGATTAGCACTAATATTTATCGTAATCATTAGTATTTTATATATACCAATTTTACTAAAATTAAAGAAAAAAGGAAAAAGTGTATTAAGACAACTAAGTTACATTGGGCTAATTAGTTCCGTATTTTTAATTGTATTTGCTACTATTTTATTTGTACCAATTACATTTGAACCCCAAACTCACATTTTAAATATTCGTCCTTTTAATTGGATAGGAAATGTTGATAGTTTTGAACAACTAATAGTTGAAAAAGTACCTAACATTATGTTATTTATTCCATTAGGATTTTTTATACCAGTTGTATGTAAGAGCAGAAGAAAATGGTATAAAACTGCCTTGATTTCGTTTGGCGTTACTTTTAGTGTAGAATTTCTTCAATATTTTATTGGGCGCTCAGCTGACATTGATGATGTTCTAACAAATCTTTTAGGAGCCATTATTGGTTATAGTATTTTTAGAGTATTGGCTTATTTTTTAAAACAAAAGCAGTGGTGGAATACCTTACTCAACGATTAGTATGTTTACTTTTTTTAAATAACTTTCTACAATAATATTAGAGGAGGTGAAATTATGGACCAAGTAAAAGTTGGTAAATTTATTGCTCAATGCAGAAAAGACAAAAATATGACACAAGCGCAACTTGCAGAAAAGCTAAACATCACAGACAGAGCAATATCAAAATGGGAAACGGGAAAAGGAATGCCAGATTCATCGATAATGCTTGAATTATGTGCTGAACTTAACATTAGTGTAAATGAGTTATTAAGTGGGGAGGTTATAAAAATGGAAAATTATAATTTAAAAGCCGAAGAAAATTTATTAGAATTAAAAAAACAAAAAGAAGATAGTGACAGAAATATGTTAAAAATGGAAGTTATTATAGGCTATATCTCAGCAATTCAATTTTTAGCATTGATATTTATTGCGTCATTTATTGAAATGCCTTCAGTAGTCAGAATTTTACTAATTATTTTGGGAAGTATACTTTTCGTAATAGGAATTATAAATGCAGTTAAGATTGAGCAGATAGCAGGTTACTATGAATGTAATAATTGTCATTATAAATACATTCCATCCTATAATAGTGTACTATTTTCAATGCACTATGGAAGAACAAGATATATGAAATGTCCTAAATGCAATAAAAAAAGTTGGAACAAAAAAATATTAACAAAAATATAGAGCGGTAAATGATTGAAAGCAGCAGATAAAAGGCAAATAATTTTAAAATTATCTGTCTTTTATTCAATCATACTTCAATGTTTAGCAGATACAATAGTAAAAGGTGATAAAAATGAAAATTTTAATAATAGAAGACGAGTATAGTCTAGCAGATGCCATAGCAGAAACACTAAAAAAAGCCTTATATCGTAACAAATGGAGAAGAAGGAGAAAACGAAGCCCTAAGCAATATCTATGATTTGATTTTGTTAGATGTCATGCTACCAGACAAAGATGGATTTGAAATACTACATAATGTAAGAAAAGAAAAAATAGAAACACCAGTCATTATGCTAACAGCAAAATCAGAAATATCAGACAAGCTAAATGGATTAGAAAACGGTGCCGATGATTATATTACAAAACCATTTCATACCAGAGAATTGATAGCAAGAATAAAAGTTATCCTAAAAAGAAAAACAAATACAAAAGATATCCACATTTTACAATATGGCGATTTGGAAGTAGACTTAAGAAATGGAAAAATGAGTTCTAACAATACAGAAATAGCCATCAATGGCAAAGAACTAGACTTACTAGAAATACTACTATTTAACAAAAATCAAATTACAAGTAGAGAAATGTTAGCCAATAAAATATGGGGTTATCATAGTGAAGCCGAATACAACAATGTAGAAGTATACGTATCATTTCTAAGAAGAAAATTAAAACTTCTTAAATCAAAAGTAAAAATAAAAGCAGTAAGAGGAGTTGGCTATAAATTGGAGGAAGAAAATGATTAAAAAATTAAAACAAAGAATATTTTGGTTAATGATGGTATCGTTATCCATCATTATTTTAGGAATGATTCTTCTTTTTGCTATTTTAAATTATAATAATACCATTAATACTACCAACTTTATGATGGAGCGATTCATAGGAGAAGAACCAAAAAGAAGTCCAGAAGAAAGAACACAAACAGATATTGATGGATTATATAATTTTTTAATAGAAAATAATAGGATTGTGCAAACCACATCCAATGATAAAACAATCAATGAATATGCACTAAAAATAGCAAAGAAAAATACCGAAAAAGGGATTATTGGAAAATATATCTATAAAATTAGGAAAATAAATCCCAATACAATGAGAATTACTTTAATGGAAAATGAAGACGTCATTTCACACATAAAAACCATAGGGATATTTTCTGTTATGATATCGATGATTTCTCTTATTGCCATTTATATAATTGCCAAAAAGGTATCGAAAATGATTGCAAAGCCAGTAGAAGAGACATTTGAAAAACAAAAACAATTTATATCTGATGCCTCCCATGAACTAAAAACACCACTTGCCGTAATAGAAGCAAATGCCGATGTGCTAGAAAATGAATGTCGGCACCAACAAATGGATTAATTATATTCAAAATGAGGCAGACAGTATGAATACCCTAATCAATGAACTATTATTATTGGCAAAAATAGAAAATATAGACAATATAAAAGAACACCAACCATTTAACCTTTCAAAAGAAGTAGAAATCATACTTTCTATGTTCGAAAGTATGGCTTATGAAAAGCAAGTAAAGATAAAAACTAAAATAGATGAAAACATTACAATGAATGGAAACAAGGAAGATATCGAACATATTGTGTCTACCTTAACAGATAATGCCATCCAACATGCAAAAGAACAAAAAGAAGTAGAAGTTAAACTTAAAAAAGAGAAAAATGAAATCATATTAGAAGTTAAAAATATAGGAGAGCCAATTCCAGAAGAAGAAAGAGAAAAAATATTTGAAAGATTTTATCGTGTAGATAAAGCAAGAAATAGAAAAGAAAAACGATATGGATTAGGATTAGCAATTGCAAAATCTACCCTAGAAAAATACAATGGAAAAATTGAAGTATCTTATAAAAACAATTTTACAATTTTTAAAGTAACAATCCCAAATTAAAAATAAAAAAAGTATTTAACAAAATAAAAAATGTTAATACTTTTTATTTTTTTCAATAATTCTTCAATCTTTAGGTAGTATATTATGAATAGATTAGAAGGAGGTAAAAAAATGTATATTTTAAAAAATAGTTTAATTTCAATCATTAGAAACAAAGGCAGAAACATCTTAATCGGAATTATTATAGCTGTCATAGCATGTAGTTCTACGGTCACGTTAGCAATTAGAAACACAGCTAACAGACTGGTAAAAAATTATGAGGAATCACATGATATCATTGCTAGTATCTCATTTGACAGAAAAGGAGTTACTGGAAATTTTAAAGGAGGAGAAGAAGCAAAGAGGGAAAACATAGAAGCTTTTAACAATATCGAATCCTTTACAATGGAAGATGTAAAAAACTACGGAAACAGTGAATATTTAAAAGGATTTTATTATCTATATGCGACTTCTTTAAATAGTGATAGTCTAAGCAAAGCAACAGATTCATTTGAATATGAGGTAGAAGACAGACAAACAACAACAAGTTCATCAAGTACAACAACAGGTGGAAATAGCGGAATGGGAAAAGGACCAGGAGGAGCTTCTGGAGGTGAAAGACACACCACCGTCAATAATAATACAACCACTGTTATAACAAAATCAAAAGAGGTTTTTCAAAGTACAAGAAATTTGAATGGTGATTTTGAAATAGATGGCTATTCTTCTTATGATGCCATGACTGATTTTGTAAATGGAACATACCAAATAACAGAAGGAGAAATGATAACCGATTTTAATAGTTATGAATGTGCCATCAGCTCAGAACTTGCAACTTTAAATGAGGTAACAGTTGGAAGTAAAATTTCATTAAAAAATCCAAACGATAGCGAAAAGACTTATGAATTTACAGTAACAGGAATCTATACAGACAATTCTAACACCGACGATACCCAAAATATGTATTCACCATCAGCTAATAAAATTATAACAGGAAGCGGAGTAATTGATTTATTAGTACAAGAGGATAGCACACTTGTAACCAATATAACACCATCTTTTATACTTGAAAGTAAAGAGGCTATTGACTTATTTATCGAAGAAGTAAAACAAAAAGGACTTAACGAATATTACACCATTAACACAAATGTAGAAGAACTAGAAAGTGCAACCAAATCAATTGAAAATGTAAAAACTTTTGCAACCACATTTTTAATAATTACCCTGCTAATATCTGGAGTTGTTCTATTTATCATTAACATGATAAATATTAGAGAAAGAAAATATGAAATAGGAGTATTTAGAACAATCGGAGTAAGCAAATTTAAATTAACCATGCAATTTGTTTTAGAATTATTAATAGTGAGTATTATTATGCTAATGGTGGGAGCAGTTATACGGAAGTTATTTATCAAAACCAATAGGAAATCAGCTATTACAAAATGAAATAGAAGAAGCCCAAGTTCAAGAACAAGAAATTTCAGATAACTTTGGAAAAGGACCAATGGATATGAGATTTAATGGTAATATACAAGTACAAGAAATCAATACCATTGATGCTATAGTGGATGTTAATGTTGTTATGGAATTGCTTGGAATTGGTATACTTTTAACACTGATAAGTAGTTTGGCTTCTATGATAAGTATTATAAAGTTTAGTCCACTTATTATTTTGAAAGAGAGGTCTTAAAGTATGGGAATATTAAAATTAGAAAATGTAGGATATCGATATAAAGATGCACCAAAGGACTCGTATGTTTTTAAAAATATAAATTATGAATTTGAACAAGGCAAAATGTATGCCATTAAAGGGAAAAGTGGTAGTGGCAAAACAACGCTATTATCACTGATAACAGGACTAGAAAAATGCACAGATGGGAAAGTATTATATGACGAAAAAGATTTGAAGAAAAGGAATTTAGATCAATATAGAAATACAGACATAGGAATTGTATTTCAAAGTTATAATTTGTTACCAAGACTAACAGCCATAGAGAACATTATATTGTCTATGGAAGTAAGCAAAGTGAAAATAAAAGACAAAAAGAAAAAAGCACTAGAACTTATGAAAAGTGTAGGACTTTCCGAAGAACATAGCAAAAGAAAAATATTAAAACTATCAGGTGGAGAGCAACAAAGAATTGCGATTGCCAGAAGCTTGTCTTATAATCCTAAGATAATCATTGCCGATGAGCCAACAGGAAACCTAGATAAAGACACAGAAAATGAAATTTTAAAAATATTTAAAACATTAGCAAAAGAACAAAATAAATGTATCATCATTGTAACTCATTCACAAAATGTTTGTGATAAAGTGGATTTTGTGTATGACTTAATAAAGGAGTAAAAATATTATGAAAGATAGAATTTTAACTTTAATCATTGGAATGTTAGTGGGAGCAATTCTTGCAACTTTAGGCTTTTTCATTTATAGTAAAACATTAAATTCCAATATGCCAAAAATGAAGCAAATGGATGGAAACAAACAAATGCAGCGACCATCTGATGGAAATAGGGAAGAACCACCCGAAATGCCAAATCAAAATGGAGGAACATCTCCAAGAATGCCAGCAAGTTCAAGCGATAACAATAAAAGAAATGAAGCAAATTAGATGGAGTAAAGATAGAAAACACTATGACAGCAGCCATCGCAAATGTGGGAACCAGTAATTTAGTGATAAAATTAGCAGACCATTCTAATAATATTTTATCAGATGGTGGAGCAAGTGAATATGATGCCTGCATCTATTCGAATGGAAAACTTACCATAGAAGGAAATGGAACATTAAATGTATATGGAAACCAAGAAGAAGGAGAAGGAATTGCAACAGAAACCAATGATATTACCATAAATGGTGGTACAATAAACATTGAATGTCAAGACGATGGAATAAATGCTGGAGGAGATGGAGGATTAATTACCATCAATGATGGAGAAATTTATATTAAAGCAAATGGAGATGGAATTGACTCTAATAAAAATCTAATAATCAATGGTGGTAATATATATACGATGGGGTCTTCTGCTGGTGGAGATGCAGGAATTGACACAGATGCTGGATTTGAAATTAATGGAGGAGAGGTAATTGCTTTAGGAGCAGATATGTTAGAAAAGCCAGAAAAAAGTTCGAAACAAAAATCAGTATGTTTTGAATTAAATGTTAAAATTTCTAGCGGAACAAAGGTTACTTTAAAAAATGAAGCAGAGGAAGAAATTGTTTCTTTTGAAGCAAAAGAAGATTTTAAAACCTTAATTATAAGCAATTCAAAATTAGAAAGTGGAACCTACTATTTGTATCAAGAAGGAGAAAAAACAAATGATACAGCACAAGCAGAATAGTTTGTTAGGCATACACAGGGAAAGCAGATAAAATGAAAAAATTTAAATTTTATTCTTGACAAATTTAAAATAAATTTTGTATAATATAAAAGTCATGGACAGCAAAACAAAGCGTAGAAATCCGACAAAAGGGATTTCTGCGTTATTTTTTTGCTGAAATTTTAAAGGAGGTATTAGATTTATGAATGAATCGAACGAAAACTTTTACTTAACAACTGCACCAATCAAAAAACTACTAATTAAATTTTCAATCCCATGTATACTTGCTATGTTAGTAAGTGCCCTTTACAATATAGTAGACCAAATATTTATTGGAAATAGCGGGGCAGGAACAGCAGGAATCATGGCAACAACGTTAGTATTTCCTTTTACGGTTGTAGCATTAGCAATTGCACAGCTTATTGGAGATGGTTGTGCAGCACTATTTAGTATTTCACTTCGGAGCAAAAGATGAAAAAACAAGCAACAAAAGTGTTGGAAATGCAATTATTGCAGTAATTTTATTTAGTATCATTTTAGTAGTAGCAGGTTTTGTTTTTATGAAACCAATACTTAACGTGTTAGGCGTAAATGGTTATGATGAAAGATGTAAGCTATTTACAGAGCAGTATTATACCATCATCTTATGTGGTACACCTTTTTATATGTCTGCGTCAAGTATGGCATCTATCATTCGTGCAAGTGGATCGCCAGGTTATTCAATGATATCAACAATTGTAGGAGCAATTATTAACCTAATCTTTGACCCAATTCTTATCTTCGTATTTGATTTAGGAGTGCAAGGAGCAGCTATTGCAACCATAGCAGGACAAATTGTATCAGCTTGTTTATGTGCTATTTATTTTAGAAAACCAAAATTAATGAAATTAACGAAGGAATGTTTTACAATTGACACCAAAGTGTTAGGAAAACTTTTAAAACTTGGTATTTCAAGTTTAATTACACAAATATCAATTGCTATTATTACCATTGTAGCCAATAATGTAGTAGGAACAATAGGTGGAGAAAATGCAACAGATGCAGGAGGCGCTTTGGGAATTGTATTCAAAATATTTGCCATTGTATTAGCATTTAGTTTAGGGGTTGCAGTAGGAGGGCAACCAATCATAGGATTTAACTATGGAGCCAAACAATATCAGAGAGTATTAGAAACTTATAAATTAATCATCATTAGTAACATTATCATTGGTGTGATATCTATGTTATTATTTGAATTGGCACCAAACTTTATTGTTAGTTTATTTGGAGGTCATGCAAATAACTTAGAATTTTACCAAGAGTATGCTTGTCTATCTTTTAGAATTTATCTAGGAGGAATCTTACTTTGTTGTATTCAAAAAGCAAGTTGTATTTATTTGCAATCCATAGACAAACCATATAAAGCCATGACATTATCTTTAATGAGAGATGTAATACTACTTGTTCCTGGTGTATGTCTATTTGGATTATGTGGGAATTTATATACCATGTTATGGGCTGGACCTGTATCAGATATAGGAGCATTTATAGTTACCGTTATATTTGCGACAATAGAATGCAAAAAAATTAGTAAATTAGCAAAAGAAAATGTGGAAGAAAACAATTCTATTAGCAAAAGTTTCAGAAAATTATAATATTGATATGGCAATGCTAGAAAAATTAAACGCAAGGGAAGCAGAAAAGAAGATTAAACAAGTAGATAAACAAAGAGCAGAATATTAGTAAAAGAATAAAATAAGAATGAATCAAGAAAAGGACAGATAGTTTGAAAATTATCTGTCCTCTATTACATAATTATTAAGATATTTCTATTCCAGCACTTGCATATCCAACTACTGTATTTATTAGAGAAAGACCAGTAGATTGAGCAGAATACACCATTAATAAACGTGATTGAGCAGTAACAGGAATTGATAATCCTGTTGTTATTCCACTACTAATAGTACCAATAGATATTGCTCCAGAAAGTGCAGGAGTAAGATTTACAATAGCTCCTGGTATTGGTGTAAATACATTATTAGGTGTGTTTGATACATATAATTGAGCTCTAATTGTAATGGTAGAACCAAGAAGTGATAAACCAGCTGTAGTACTAAAATAAGCACTTAAAGATGTGATGGTTCCTGCTCTAGGCATTGAAAAAGCAAAGTTAGACAAAGTTCCAGATGGGTTAGTAAGGTCAATACTAGAACCTAGAATGGTAAGACCAGGAGCAGAAGAACCAAATCCTATAAATGCAGGTATACCAGCTAAACCACCAGCAATGGTTGTAAGTGATATTGGCAATCCTGATGCTAAAGGAATGATACTAGTGCTTCCACTTGTTCCAGTAGCACCAGTAATTCCCGTAGCTCCAGTAGGGCCTGTGGCACCGGTTTCGCCAGTAGCACCTGTTGCCCCTGTAACGCCAGTAGCTCCAGTGGCACCAGTTATACCAGTTGGACCAGTCGCTCCAGCAGGACCTGTGGCACCAGTTTCGCCAGTAGCACCAGTAGGGCCAATATCTCCAGTAGGACCCGTAGCCCCTGTACTACCTGTGCTACCTGTAATTCCAGTAGGTCCAGTGACACCAGTTTCTCCAGTAGCACCTGTAGAACCAGTAGCTCCAGTAACTCCGGTAGGTCCAATAGGTCCTGTGCTACCAGTAGGACCAGTGGCACCTGTCGCACCGTCTAAACCAGTACTACCAGTAGGACCTGTAGGACCAGTAGGTCCCGTAGCGCCAGTAGCTCCCGTGGCACCTGTCACACCTGTTACGCCAGTAGGACCTGTATCTCCAACAGGACCAGTAGCTCCTGTGTTGCCAGTGGCACCTGTTTCACCAGTAGGACCAGTTACGCCAGTAGCGCCTGTACTACCAGTAGCTCCAGTGGCTCCTGTACAACAGCATCCTCTAGGACCAGTAGCGCCAGTAGGACCAGTTGGGCCAGTCGCACCAGTACGACCATTGCAACCTCTTGGTCCAGTAGGACCGGTGGCACCTGTTGCGCCTGTTACTCCTATGGGGTTACAACAACAGCAATCGTCATTATCGCAATTATTGTTAGAACTACAATCATAACTAGCTTGATAATGATTGGTATCAATTTCGTCATTACTTGTAGTTTTATTAAAACGTTTAAAAAAATTCATTCATATACCTCCTCTTAAATAGAGTAAGAGAAAAAACTTACTCTATATAGTATATGCTTGGATTTTTTATTGGTCAGGAATATTTTTGTTTTGAAAATAATTCTTATTATAAAGAAAAGCCTTGTCATTTGGTTTTAATTTACCTGCTTTATTATTATAAAAAATTGCTTTTTCCGTATTACCAATTTTATCATAACATACACAAAGTTGAATATAGGGGATAAAACCAAAATAATCTGCATTGTGAAATCCACCATTTTTCATATCTGGCTTATTTGAAATAGCTAATTCATACCAAAAAATAGCAATTTCTATTTTATTATTTTCTAAAAAGTGATTGCCCAATTTGCAACATATTTCTGGTCGTGGTTTATCAAATTCAAAACTTCTAAGTAATGCCAAAAAAGCTTTATTGTTATCATTTATTTTTTGGTAGCAGTCAGATAAATCAATACAAGCACTAATACAATTTTCAATCCAGCCTTGTTTAGAATCTAAAAATTGATTGAAATTATCAATTGCTTTTTGATATTGACCATGATAATATAGTTCTCTAGAATAATAAAATTGTTGCCTTGGATCAAGTTCTAATCCTTCTGCAATCATTTTATTAAAAATTCTTAAATTTCTATCCTTATCACTAGGGTGTAATTTTTTGTGTGAAATTGCAATATCAGAATATATAATATTACCACTAGGAGGAATTACCTCATGAATCGGACTAATCCATTGATAATTTTTTTTACGAGCCATCAATCTTTCACGATAATACGAAAGGGTGGGATTATCATATTCATCGAATGCAACATTATATTTCATCATTACCATATCCACAGATGTATCTAAATTATTTTTTAATTGTTTTAAATTGGCAAGGTCAGTTTCCAAAAGGACATCATCTGCATCTAACCACATAATATAATCCTTACTAGCTTTTGAAAAAGCATAGTTTCGAGCTTTCGAAAAATCATCCACCCAATTAAAATCATATACTTGATTGGTATATCTTTTTACAATTTCTATGGTAGAGTCAGTAGAACCAGTATCTACGATTATGATTTCATCGACAACATCTTTAACACATTCTAGACAACGTCCAATAACGTCTTCTTCATTTTTAACAATCATACATAAACTAATACGAATCATATAATATCTCCTTTTATGTCATAGTATGAAGTTAAAAACTATTTTGTTCCTTAAGCAGATAGAACAGTTAATAGAAGAAAAAATAACATTTTTTAATTACTTGCATTTCCTACTTGCTTAGTAGTATAATATATAAAAATGGAGGTAAGTATATGAAAATATCGACAAAAGGAAGATATGCTTTAAGAGTTATGATAGATTTAGCATTAAATAGTAATGAAAAATATGTAACAGCAAAAGAAATAGCAACAAGGCAAGAAATATCAAATAAATATTTAGAACAAATTATAGCCATGTTAAATAAAGCAGGCTATTTAGAAACAGCAAGAGGAAATGCAGGAGGGTATCAGTTGGCAAGAAAACCAAATGAATATAGGATAGGAGATATACTAAAAGCCACAGAAGGAGACTTAACACCAATCGATTGCCTAACCGAAGAAGGAAAATGTAAAAGACAAGAGAGTTGCAAAACATATTCTTTTTGGAAGGGGCTAGATGATGTGATTAACGAATATGTAAATAGTAAAACATTAGAAGACTTAATAAAGTAGAAATCAAATACGATTTCTATTTTATTTTTTCTCAATTCCTATTGACTTACTAGGAAATAAGTGTTACAATTCCTACTATAATAATAGGAAAAGGAGAAGATAAAAATGAACACAATATATTTAGACAATAGTGCTACAACCAAAACAGATGAAGAAGTGGTAAAAGCAATGATGCCATATTTATTAGAAAACTATGGAAACCCATCATCTATCTACAAATTAGGAAGGGAAAATAGAAAAGCTGTTGAAGAGGCAAGAGAAAAAATAGCCCAAATTTTGAACTGCGAACCAAACGAAATCTATTTCACTTCTGGAGGAAGCGAAAGTGATAATACAGCAATTAGAGGAATTGCTTATCGTTATAAAAACAAAGGAAACCATATTATTACCTCTAAAATTGAACATCCAGCTGTATTAGAAACTTGTAAACAACTAGAAAAAGAAGGATTTGAAGTAAGTTATGTGGGAGTAGATGAAAAGGGAATGATTCACTTAGACGAATTAAAACAACTCATTAGGCCAACTACCACGCTAATTACAATAATGTTTGCCAATAATGAAATTGGAACCATTGAACCAATAGAAGAAATAGGAAAAATGGCAAAAGAACATGACATTATTTTTCATACAGATAGCGTACAAGCAGTTGGAAATATAAAAATCGATGTAAAAAAATTAAATATTGATAGCCTTTCCTTATCAGCACATAAATTTTATGGACCAAAAGGAATTGGTGTTTTGTATGTAAAAAAAGAAATACAGTTTCATAAGTTTATCAATGGAGGACATCAAGAAAGAAATAAAAGAGCAGGAACAGAAAACGTAGCAGGAATAGTAGGACTTGCTAAAGCAATGGAACTAGCTTATCGAGACTTAGAAGAACATAATAGAAAAATTAAGGAATTAAGAGATTACTACGTCAACCAAATAAAAGAGAAAATACCATATATAAGTATAAATGGAGATATGGAAAAAAGACTACCAGGAAATAGTAATATTTCATTTCGATTTATCGAAGGAGAAGGATTATTATTAAACCTAGACTTGAAAGGAATTTGTGCATCAAGTGGGAGTGCTTGTACCTCAGGCTCACTTGACCCATCGCATGTATTACTGGCAATAGGATTACCACATGAAATAGCACATGGTTCTTTGAGGATATCCATCGGAAAATATAACACAAAAGAAGAAATTGATTATCTTGTAGAAAATTTAGTAGAGATAGTAGGTAGATTAAGAGAAATGTCACCATTATGGGAAAAATTTATAGAGGAGGAAAATAAATAATGGAATATTCAGAAAAAGTAGTAGAACATTATACCAACCCACAAAATGTTGGGAAAATAGAAAATGCTTCTGGAATAGGAGAAGTTGGAAATCCTGTTTGTGGAGATATTATGAAAATGTTTATCAAAGTGGAAGATGATAGGATAGTAGATGTAAAGTTCAAGACTTTTGGCTGTGGAGCGGCAATTGCAACAAGTAGTATTGCAACAGAAATGATAAAAGGAAAAACCATAGAAGAAGCACTAAAATTAAAAAACACAGATGTAGTGAATACACTAGGTGGTCTTCCACCTGTAAAATTGCATTGTTCTGTTTTGGCAGAAGAAGCAATACAAGAAGCGATTGCAGATTATCGTAGAAACCTTACAAAAATGTAAGGTTAGTGTAATGAAAATCGATAGGAACGATGAAAAAAATATTTTATAATAATATTAAATGGAAAGGAGTTTTGATAATGGAAAAAGTATTAGAAGTAAAAAGCATAGAGAAATACTATGGAAACAAATCAAATCTAACAAAAGCAATAGACAACATTAGTTTTACAGTAGAAAAGGGAGAATTTGTTGGAATTATGGGAGCAAGTGGATCTGGAAAAAGTACACTTTTAAATGTAATTTCGACAATAGACAGAGTAACAGCAGGACATATTCTAGTTAATGGCGAGGATATTACAAAACTAAAAGGAAACAAATTAAATAAGTTTAGGAGAGAAGAACTAGGATTTATTTTTCAAGACTTTAATCTATTAGATACTCTTACAGCTTATGAAAATATAGCTTTAGCACTAACAATTCAAAAAGTAAATGCAAGAGAAATTGATAAAAGAGTAAATGCAATTGCAGAAAAGTTGGGAATTAAAGAGATTCTTAAAAAATATCCTTATCAAGTATCTGGAGGACAAAAACAAAGAATTGCATCAGCAAGAGCAATTATAACAAACCCTAAATTAGTATTAGCAGATGAGCCAACTGGAGCATTAGACTCAAAGTCAGCTAGACAATTATTAGAAAATTTCGAATTTCTAAATCAAAAAATGAATGCTACTATTTTAATGGTTACACATGATGCTTTTACAGCTAGTTATGCCAATAGAATTTTATTTATTAAAGATGGAAAAATCTTTAATGAAATAGTAAAAGGAAATGACACAAGGAAACAATTTTTTGAGAAGATAATAGAGGTGCAAACACTTCTTGGAGGTGATTTAAACGATGTTATTTAAGTTATCTTTTAATAATATGAAAAAAAGTATAAAAGATTAT
>CAOKJE010000030.1 GCA_948468505.1 uncultured Clostridium sp.
TATTAGGGGGTATTTTGTTGTCAAAGTTCATTTTTCATTTATTACAGGATGCTAAACCTAAAAAAAATTCAAAATTAAAAATAGAAGGACACGATTTTGTTTATATTGAATCAACTAGACAAAGTTATTGGTTAGACTGTTTTGAAAAAGAAGGAACAGATGTAGCATATTTATTTGAGGGAATGCTTTTAGAAGGTTTTAGACCTGAAGAAGCCTGTGGACTAGATTGGTCTTCTTTAGTGGAAGATTCTAACTATTTTATTATAAATAATGCTTTTAAAGATTTTCCTGTATATAATGATGAAGCTGAAATAATAGGACATATTAGGGAATATGATTCGCTAAAAACAGATGAAAGTTATAGAAAAGTGCCTGTGCATCCTCGATATAGAGATATTTTACTGAAACATAAAGAAAATCAAAAAAAATTGTTTAAAAAATTAAAATTAAAATGGCACGAAACTACACCTATATTTCTAAATAGATATCATAGGCCTTATGTTCCTGAAAATTTAGCAAAACCTTTGAGACTTTTTAGAGAAAATTATAAATTAGAATATCTTACACCTTATGGCTTAAGACATTCTTTTGCTACATTTTTATCTGAACAAGGAATGAGAGATATTGTATTAATGAAATTGATGGGACATGCTGATTTTGGTACAACACAAAAATATTATATATTTGTTTCTGATGTAAGAAAGAAACAAGAATATGAAAAAGCATGGGGATTAGTACCTTTAGTAGATAACAATGTAGTAAATACAAGTACAATTAATGAATCAAATTCAAATGAAATGAATGCAAATAATATAATGATAAAACAATTCGAACAATTACAGAAAATATGGATACAAACTCTTGCTTCATCCATAATGGTACAAAAAAATAATACCGTTTAAGGTATTATTTGGTGCATCACCGGAGAATCGAACTCCGAACCTCCAGATTAAGAGTCTGTTGCTCTGCCAATTGAGCTAGTGATGCATATATTAAATTTTGAAAAAGTTGGCGCGAGTTATTGCAAGTTGGCGCATTTTACATTTTTTTATAAAATCATAAACTTGCAATAACTTACGAAAGTACCGATTTTATCAATACTTTTAACCATATCATAAGCATTCATTACCTACTGATTAAGAGTCAGCTGCTCTACCAACTGAGCTAGTCACCCATTTACATATTTAATTTTTTATTTCTTCCCCAATTAAGTTGGGGAGAATTGAAGGAGAAGTTTCGTTTTTAGGTTTCTCATCAATTCTCTCAAACTCTATATTTCAAATTTATTATAGTACCTTTTGCTTTTCTTGTCAAGTGTTAATTTGTTGTGCCTTCTGTTGGGTTTTCTGGTACTTCTGGTGTTACTGGATTTTCTTCTGGTGTGGTTGGCGTTTCTGGTGCTACTGGTTGTGTTGTTTCTGGCGCTGGTGTAGGGTCTGGCACTGGTGTTGCTGCGCTATTTGCTCCTTTTATGATAATTCTTGTCATGGCATCATAGGTGTCTTTTGAAAGTAGTGTGGTTGATATGGCTTTTCCGTTTAGCATTTTGGTCATGTAGGTTTCGGTTTTCATTCCGTTGTGTCCTTTTTGTTTTATTTTTTCTGTTCCTACTGGCAAATTTGCGTCTTCTTCATATCTGGTGCTCATTGGGATGGATGCTATTGTTTTGGTGTTAAAGCTGAAGGTGTATTCTTCTTCTTCTTTGATGCCATACATGGATACGGTTGCTATTCCGTTTCTTGCTGATGCTACTATTCTTACTGGGTATTTTCTGGTGTTTTTGAATTTGAAGTCGATTACTCCATATACGACGGTTGCGTCTCTTCCCGCTGGTAGGTAAGAGGTTACGAATTGGTGGTTTCTTCTTTCTACGATTTCTAGGTTGGACATTAATACGGTGTTGTATAGTGTAGAGGATATTTGACAGATTCCTCCTCCTATTCCGTCTACTACTTCTCCTCCTTCGTAGACTTTTCCGTTTTTGTAGCCTGCTGCTGCTGTTCTTGGTCCTAAGGCTTTGTTGTAAGAGAAGGTTTCTCCTGCTAGGACTACTTTTCCGTTGATTTTTTGACAGGCAATTTGTAGATTGGTGCTTCTGTCTACGTCGCTTACGTCATATCTTGTTGTGAAGGTGGCTAATTGGTCTGGAAAGGCTTCGGTTCCTATTTTGTCTATGGTTATTTTTGGCTTGGTTATGGTTAATTTTATGATGTATTCTTCTTTTTCTTCTTTTAATAGTTCTTTTGCCGCTTCTATGTTAAAGTCTATTCCTTCTACTTCTGGATATATGGTAAATGGGTCTTTGGTGTAGTAGGCGTCTTTTGCTTCTTTGTATATTTCTTGATGGATTTTTTCGATGTCGATTGGTTCTGGTTCTTTTTCTTCGACTGGTATGGTTATGTAGTTTTCTTGGTTGCTATTGTTTTTTAGGTTTTCTTTTACTTGGTTTAGTAGTTTTTCGGTGTTTACTATGACTCCTGCTTTTCCTTTTGTGATGATTAGTTGGTCTTCTTCTACGGCATAGCTAGATTCGATTAAGATTCCTGGTAGGTTTACTCCTATATCACTTATTGTTTGTTTGGTTACGTCTTCGTTTAGGTTCATGTTGACTTCAATATTTTTTTTGTTGATTAGGGTTGTTAGTATTTGATAGTTGTTGCTAAAGATGTTGCTTCCTTTTCCTGTTAGGTGGGCTTCTTCTACTGCTTTTTCTACTTCGTAGTTTACTTCCATTAGGGTTGGGTTTAGTGTGGTTTGATAGTCTTGGTATTGAAGTTCTATTTCTTTTTCTTTTTTTTGTTGGTAGATGTCGTTTATTTTTGTGTTTGCTTCTTCTTTGGTAAGTCCAGATACGTCTATTCCTGAAATAGAAATGCCTCTTATTATTTTTTCGTTTCCTATGTTTACTAGGGCAAAGATGGTTGAGCAAAATAGTAGTATAATTAGGATAATTGCTCCGCTTATGGCTGGAAGTATCCATTTTCTTTTTGGGTCTCCCGCCATCGTTTCTAGTTCTTTTTTTACTTTTTGGGATTTTCCTTTTGCTTTTTCAAATTTTTTTTCTTGCTTTTCTTCGTTTTGCTTGTTTTCTTTTTTGTCTTTTATTTCGACATCCTTTTGCTTTTTTTCTTCTTGGTTTTTCATTTCATTTTCCTCCAAGTTTTCTTTCATTAATCCCTTCATTTTGTTTTCCCCTTTTTTTTATTCTTCTTAAATCTTATCACATTCTGCTTTTTTTGACAACTAGCCTGGCTTAATTTTTATGTATTTTCATTTTATGCTTTGTTTAGGTTGGTTATTCCTTTTTGACAATTTTTTTTGTTTTTTTTAACTTTTTTGACAAAAATACTTGAACATTGTAAAAATTAATATTATAATGTAAAAAGCAAAAGATAAATAAGGAGAGAATTGGAATGGAATTAACAAAAAATATTTTTTTCAATACGGATAAATTAGTTGAAAATAGTACAGTTAAGATCTCTTATACTGGAAAACTTTTTCAAGATAATGCTGAAAAAGTTTCTATTCATTATGGCTTTGGCTTAAATTGGGATAATGTAACTGATGTGGAAATGGAAAAAACAGATTTAGGTTTTCAAGCTGAAATTACTTTGGGGGAAGGCGATACTTTTAATTTCTGTTTTAATGATGGAAATGATGCTTGGGATAATAATGATGGTCAAAATTATATTTTTCCTTTAGAAAAAGTCCAAAATGAACTTCTTGTTTTGGAGGATGAGCCTGTTTCTTTGGGTTCTGCTAAAAAATTAAGAAGGTCTTATCTGTGGAGTAAAAAAGTTCGTTTAGCAGTTTATAAGATTATTACTTATCTTCCAAAGATTATTTCTGGAAATTATAAAAGAAAATTAAACAGAAACGAAACAAATTAAATATGAAAGGGACAATGGGGGACGGTTCTTAATTGTCCCTTTTTATTTTTTTGACACGATAAGTTCTTTTAAATTCTAGAAAAGTGATGCTAGATGGCATCACTTTCCGTAGAAGATAATTATGTGGATTTTAAATAAAAGGGGACAATTAAGAACCATCCCCCATTGTCCCCAATCGTCTTAGTTTCCAGAATAGCTATAGCCATGCCATTGGTCACTAAAGGCGTTGTTTTTTACTACTTCGAAGACGAATTTATCGCCTACATTTGGTGTGAAGTGTATCATGTTTGCTACTTCCCCTGGATAGCCAGTTGATTCGTTTAGCTGTACTTTATAGGTTCCTTCACAGTCTAGTGGATCTGTATCTGTATACAGTCCTGATCTTTCATTGTAATTAGCTTTGATGTGGAAGGTTCCATTTTGTCTTAGTGTAATGGTTCCATAGTATTTGCTATCCATTTGGCTCACGTCTGATTTATAAGTTCCGTATTTTAACGTACAATTTCCTACTTTTAGTCCTTCGGCCGCTTTTTTAGCTGCTTCTTCTTCGGCTGCTTTTTTTGCCGCTTCTTCTTGAGCTGTTTTAATGTTTTGTGCAGTTTCTTCTATTTTCGTTATCTGGTCTTTCGTTGCTGTTTTTACTTCTTCTGTAATAGTTTCGTTTACGTCTTTATAGCCATTTACCGCTTGTTTTATGGTTTGCTTTAAATTGCTTTTATCGGTAAAACTATTTAGTGCTGTCTTTGTGCTTGTGGTTAGTTCTTCTGGTGGGGTTAGAAAGATTTCTTCAAATTTGGAGATGGCTGTTTTATTTTCTCCTTCTTGGTTTTCTTTTGGCATATCTTCTTCTTTAAAATAGTAGGTCTCGATGTCAGCTGATATTTTTTTATATTCTTCACTACTGTAGAAGTTATCTTCTGGTTTGTGACTCTGAGCTGTTTTGTATACCTTCATACTTTGTGCCAGGTCAGTATAGGTAGTTGCTTGCCCATCATTTTTTTCTAGTTTTTGATACCATCTATATTCTTGTTTTTTTCTATTGTATAATAATACAACATTTACATCTTTTTGAATTTCATTTCCTATACTAGTAGCTCCTGCTATTTGACCATCTTCACATATTCCATATACGCCTAAATCTGTTCGATTTTGAGCCACGTCTTTGTATTTCATGACCATAATAGGTGTTTCGTTTTCTTGTAGTTGAATGAATTGGATTTCTCCATCTGTAATTTCATTTGGTAATAGTGAAAGTCCTTGTGTGCTTGAACGCTCATCGATGTATTCGAAGTATCTGTCAGCCCAATCTGTTCCTGTCCCTTGGTCTTCTTCCTCTTGTTTTTTGGTTTGTTGGTAACCTAAGTATCCACCTACTCCGGCCAATACTAATACAATTACAATTATGCTTATGATAATTGCTGTTTTTTTGCTTTTGCTTTTTTCCATTTTGTTAATCCCCTTTCTATTTTTTCTTTATTCTATCACGGTTTCTTTACGGATGCAAGTGTGAAATTGGGGACGGTTCTTTTTTCACATTTTGTTATAATTCATAGCCTGAGTTATTTATAACAAAATGTGAAAAAAGAACCGTCCCCAATTTCACCTTATGTTGTATTCTCCACTTTGGATTGGGTCTATTAACTCTTGAAAATGGTCCTGTACATAGTCATAGCTATAGTTGGTGTTAATGATTTTGTTTTGGTTTTCTAGTTTTATGTTGATTTGCTCTAGTTGGTAATCTTGGTTTAGTTGTATTTTCATTTTTGCATCATTTGAGATGGATAGTGTTTTGTAGTAACGATTTATGATGGATACTTGGTAGTATCTTGGGTCGATGGAGGCTAGTAGTATTTCTTTAAAGTTTGATGGTATGTTTGCTAAGGTTTCGGTTTTTATTAGGTTGTCGTTTTTAAATAGTTCTTCTTTTTCTTGTTCGTTTATCATGTCTTCTTTTCGGTCATGATAGATGTAAGTGTTTTGGGCTGCGTCATAGGTTAGCTCATAACATATTTTTTGGTTCATGTCGGTGTAGGTGATGTTTTTTGGTTTTGTGTATCCTTCTTCGCTTTTTGGAGAGTTTTCGTCTTCTTGTATTAGATCGGTTTCTAGTTTTTTGTTTCCTACTTTTGTGGTTGTGTGGGTGATTGTTTTTATGCTTGGGTCGTTTGTTTGTATTTCTACTGATATCATATAGTTTTCTTCTTGGAAGCTGTTTGCTTTTGTGTAGAAAGTGTAAAAGGCTATGAATTTGTAGATGCTTGTGATTCCATATATGGCTATTAGGATTAGTGCTATTTTTAGGGTGGTTTTTTTCTTGCTTTTTTTGGTTGGTGTGTTTTTTGGTTCGGTTTGTTTTTCTTCTTGGTTTTGAGTTTCGTCGTTTAGCAGGTATTCATAGCTTACATTGAATTTTTGTACGATTTCTTTTATTTTTTTGATGTCTGGGGTTGTTTCTCCTGTTTCCCATTTGGATACGGCTTGTCTTGATACGTTGATTTGGTTTCCAAATTCTTCTTGGGATAGTCCTTTTTCTTTTCGTATTTTGATTATTTTTTCGTTGATTTTCATTGGTATCACCTTCTTTATTTTTTATTTTAAGTAAATTATATCATGAATGGTTTGTTTTTTCTAGCAGTTTGTGCTTGCAGTTTGTCAATTAAAGCTTGCATTTGTTCTTATTTGCTATTATAATGGTGTTAATTGAATTTTATTTTTGTTTTTTAGGGCATTATAATTGTTAGGTGTCTTATTGTAATTTTAAGAAGGAGATGGTTTTTGTGGATCAGGTTGCGATTGTTACTGGTGCTTCTCGAGGGATTGGCAGAGAGATTGCAAAGCTGTTGGCTAAGAATAATGTTAAGGTTGTGGCAAATTATAATCAGTCTGAGAAGGAGGCTTTTTTGCTAAAAGAGGAGTTGGAAAAAGAGGGTATTTTTTTGGATGTTGTGAGGGCTGATGTTTCGACTAGGGCTGGTGCGAAGGCTTTGGTTGGTTTTGCTTTGGAGAAGTATCAAAAAGTTGATATTTTGGTGAATAATGCTGGGGTTAGCGAGTATAAGATGTTTGTGGATGAGACAGATGAGGATTGGAAGCGTGTGATGGATACGAATTTGTATTCTGCTTTTGTGATGTCTCAGGAGGTTGTTCCTTCTATGGTTTACCAAAAACAGGGTTGTATTGTTAATATTTCTTCTATTTGGGGCCTTACTGGTGCTTCTATGGAGGTTTTGTATTCGGTTTCTAAGGCTCGGTTTGGATGGTTTGACTAAGGCTCTTGCTAAGGAGCTTCGGTCCTTCTAATGTTCGTGTTAATAGTGTGGCTCCTCGGTGCTATTGATACGGATATGAATGCTAATCTTACGGCGGAAGAGCTTAGGGCTTTGGAGGATGAGACGCCTTTACGGTAGGATGGGAACGCCTTTTGATGTTGCTAGGTGCGTTTTGTGGCTTGTTCAGGATTCTTTTACGACGGGTCAGGTTGTTAGTGTGAATGGCGGTTTGGTGATTTAAAATTATTGACCTTTTTGATGGAGCCAATGTCGTAGTTATCTACACTTCTTCTCTCTTAACGATTGATACAAATATCAATCAATTTATTAAAGTTTATCATAATTTTTATAAATTGCAATAAATTGATAAACAAAAACACCTAGAGTCTCTAAATAGACTCTAGGTTATATGAATGACTTAGAGCTTCAAAAGTTTTCTAAGCACCACTCAATATATTTATACCATATTTCTTGTAAGAATTCAAGATTTTTCGTAAAATTTTCTGAAATAAAATTTTGTAGACATAATCCGCTTAATGTTTAAAGGGTTAAACCGTGATACTATAGCTCTTTTATCTTACTTAAGTATAGAATATCTATTAGATGAAAAACAAAAAAGTTTCATTGAACAATTACATAAATTAAATGAACAGAAAATAACTAAAAATTACATATTTTCAGTTATTTTTGTGTTATATTTCTAAAAAGCATAAAAATATTGAGGCAGAAAACTTTCCAAGTTTTCCACCCCAACAATTGACATTTAGCCATTATTATTACAATTTTTATTTCTGTAAAAATTAAAAGCCAACAATTAAGAGCTATCTCAAAACTATTGACCTTTTTGATGGAGCCACTTCCCAGATTCGAACTGGGGACCCCCGCATTACAAGTGCGGTGCTCTGGCCAGCTGAGCTAAAGTGGCATACTTTATTTTTTTGTGTTTTTTAGTTGGTGACCCGTACGGGAATCGAACCCATGTCTCCGCCGTGAAAGGGCGGTGTCTTAACCGCTTGACCAACGGGCCTTATAGTAAAGAACTAAATAATTTTTTGGAATTATTTAGTTCTTTTGGTGAGCTATCCGCGACTCGAACGCGGGACAACTTGATTAAAAGTCAAGTGCTCTACCACCTGAGCTAATAGCCCACATATTGCGTTGTTTTATGTACAACGCTTTTATATTTTACTATGCTTTTAAGAAAAAGTCAATAGATTTGTAAAAATTTTTTGTCTTTTTTGTGAATTTTTGTGATTTTTCTATTTTGTTGATTTTATTCTTTTTGTTAGGCATTTAATTTTTGAACGATTTCTTCTACGTCTATTCCATGAACGCTACAAGCTTCTTCTAGTGTTTCCATTTGTGATGCTGGACATCCTAGGCAGTGCATTCCCATTTCTAATAAGATTTCTGCTTTTTCGGGTGCTTTTTCTAAGATTTCTCCTATTTTGGTATCTTTGTTAAATTCCATTTTTGTTTCCTCCTTTTGTTTTTTTTATTTTTTGGTAACTTTTTTTAGAATTTTATCACAAATTTTAAAAAAAGTATAGACAAATTGAAAAAAATGTTGTATGATTGTAAAAATTTAGGAAAGGTGGTGACAGTATCACAAAATTAATTGATTTATTTTTTATTACTTTTATTATTTATCTTTTTATTACTTTATATTCATTTTATACATTTTTTGATATCATTTTTTTTCATAACAAACAAGGAGCCAAATTGAAAATTAAGAAGAAGTCATTTTAAAGGAGGTTTTTTAGTATTTTACGTTATTTAAAAGAATTTGTTTTTGTACTTTTTTTAACAGCTTGTTTTGCTTATGTTACCTTTTGTTGGTTCCAGCCTATTTTCACAGCAAGTGAAGTCGTGATTACTTATGGTTTTCATCCTTTTGATATTTGCTCTAAAAATCCAGAGTTATGGAGGTTAATTAAATTTTTGTATGTTGCTTGCTCTTTGTTTTCTCATTTGTTGATATCTCATTTTATTTATGTTAGGTTTTTTATGAGGTTTTCGTTTTTTAAAGCAACTACAAGAGATTTAAAACCGCATTTTCAAGGGATTGTACCTAGTTTACAGGATTTGTGTTTGCTAATTGGAGAGGATTTGAACCACCAAAAAATTTATCTTCCTGAGTCTCGGTCTTTATCAAAATTTTTTGATTACTGGTACGATTGGCTCTCGGTAAGACTTCTAGTGCGATGTATCCTTTTACTAGGCAATTGATGGAATATAATTTTCGCCATCCTAGACAAAAAATTGGTATGCTTATTTTAGATGTTAAGGGGAATTTTTATAGGCAGGTTTTACAGTATGCAAAGGATTATCATCTTGAGAAGGATTTGATTGTTATTGGTTTAAAGTCTAATGTTTTTTATAATCCTTTACATAAACCTGATTTAAAGCCTCAGGTTTTGGCAAATCGTTTGAAGACTATTTTGCTACTTTTTTCAGAAAATAATTCAGAAAGTTATTGGATTGATAAAGCGGAAGAGGTCTTAACTGAGGCTATTAAGTTGTGTAGGCTTTATAATGATAATTATGTTACATTTCAAGAGTTGCACAAATTAATTACTGATAATTATTATTATAAAGAAAAGATTGCGGTTTTGAGGAATTTGTTTATTTCTTCTAAGTTTTCTCACGCACAAATTTATGAGTTGAATAGCTGTTTGAATTTTTTTCAAAAGGAGTTTGAAAATTTAGATTTGCGTACAAAGGGTATTTTGATTTCTGAAATAACTCGCATTACTAACTTTTTTGTTACTGATTTTGATGTTATGTCTACATTTTGTGCACCAAAGGAAAAGCTTTCTTTTACAGGTTTTTCACAGGTTATTCAGGAAGGAAAGATTGTTGTTTTGGATATGAATATTGCTGAGTATTCTTCTTTAGCTAAGATGCTTGCTGCTTATTTGAAATTGGATTTTCAAACTGAGGTTATTTCTAGTTTGTCTTCTTCTTTGGTTAGGACGAGTGCTTTTATTTGTGATGAGTATGATAAGTATGTGACGAAAACAGATGGTGAGTTTTTTTCTTTGAGTCGTGAGGCAAAGTGTATTAATTTAGTGAGTACGCAGAGTTATTCTTCACTCAAGGCTACTTTAAAGGATGATGCCCAAGTTAAGGTAATTCTTCAAAATTTGATTAATAAGATTTGGTTTCGTACAGATGATATTTTTACGATTGAGGAGGCTCAAAAGCAGCTAGGAAAAGAGGAGAGGAAAAGAGTTTCTAGGAGTATTTCGGAAAGTGCCAAACAAACTAATTTTAGCTATTTTACAAATTCTTTGAATTCGCAAGATTCTAATATTTCTGAGACTTATAATACGTCTTTTCATAATGAATTTGTTTTTGAGACTAATTTTTTTACACAAAGTTTAGAGACTTTTTCTGCTCTTACTTTTTTGTCTGATGGGAATAGGATTTTTAATCCTCAAAAAATGTTTATGTTACCTTATTTTAAAAATAATAAATAATTTATGCTTTTTGCTACTTTTTTTGTAGCAAAGCATGCCTATGTTGCCTTATGTATGGCAATAAATAAATGATAGAAAGGATTGATTTTATGAGAAAAAAGATTTTTTTTACTTTTTTTACTTTTGTTTTATTTTTTGTTTTTTTGGCTACTCTTTCTTCTGTTTCTTTTGCTTGGGGTGATCCACAAATTGTAAGTAAGATTACGTCTGCTTTTGAAAGTATTAAGGGATGGCTTTTAAAGATTGCGACACCTGCCGCTGCTGTTGCTGTTGGAAGTGGTGTTTTTATGAAAAAATTTAGTTTTGGTGATGAGGAAAAAATTAGGACAGGAAAGAAGTTAATTAAGGGTTCTTTGTTTTCTTATGCTTTTATTTTAGCTGTGGATTTAATTTTGTCTGCCATCAAATCTTTAATTGGTTAAGGAGGTTTTTTTGGAAAATTCAACAAATATTACTGGAATTATTATTGATACGATTAATACTATTTTCGAGACTTTGTTTAGCTCGATTGACAATAATTTATATGCGGTGCTAGATGATGTTACTTTTATTCATTCTGATATTTTGCAGGATAAAAATTTTGAAAATCTTTTTGGAACGTCTGCTTCTAATCGGTATTTTGCTGATTGCTAATTCTTTTTTGCTAGCTTTTATTTTGTATTATGCTGGTCGCTATTTGGTGGCTCATTTTACTTATACGCAAACAGAGGCTCCTTTTAGTTTTATTATTAAATTGATTTTATGTGGAATTGTTATGAATTTTTCGTTTTTTATGCTTGGTTTTTTTATTGACATAAATTCGAATGTGTCTCTTGCTATTCGTTCTTTGGGAGAAGGGTTGTTCCACAAAAGTATTTGTTTTTCTGAGTTGATTACTACGATTAATTCTAATATTGCTATTGATTCCAACGCTTTGAATGTGTTTTCTTTGGATGGATTGATTAAAAGTATTCTTAGTGTTTCGCTTTTAAATTTGGTTTTTTCTTATTCTTTGCGTTATGTTTTGGTTAAGGTTTTTGTTTTGCTTTCTCCTTTTGCTGTTTTGTCTTTAACTTTAAATAAGACTAGCTGGTTTTTTAAGGCATGGCTTCGTAATTTGTTTTCGCTTTTGTTTATTCAAATTGTTGTGTCGATTGTTTTGCTTGTTTTGTTTTCTATGGATTATTCGGCAGGTAATTTGTTTACGAAGTTTGTTTATGTGGGCGGAATTTATGCTTTGATTAAAACAAATTCTCTGGTTCGTGATTTTATTGGTGGAGTTTCCACAGAAGTTTCACAATCTGTGAAAAACTTTGTGGGTTTTAAGTGTTAATTATTTTTTTAGATTATGTTATTTTATATGGTGATATTTTGATGGAATTATTGCGGAAAGGAGGTTTTATGAAGTTTATTTTTCCACAAAATTATGATTTTAAGAATAAGTTTTTGGGCGTGATTGATTATTCGACTGCTTTTGTTAATTTGCTTTGGTATGCTGTTGTTTTTATTTTTGTTTCTTTGTTTTTTGATGATTGGACTTGGAAGGTTTTTGTTTTTGTTGTTTTGTGCTTTCCTTTGCTTTTGTTTAGTTTTGCTGGGTTTAATGGCGAGAATGTTGTTTATGTTTTTTCTTATTTGTTTCGTTTTGTAACCAGGCCTAAGTTGTTGTTTTATGGGAAGGATTTCTAAATGTACTTTTGTTTTAAATTGTTCTTTTAAGTTAACCACTTGACAAATTATGTTACCTAATATATAATATTTTTATCATTCAATATAAGGAGGTCACATATATGAAGATTTTTGTTTTGAAAAATGGCCGGAGTGAATTTAGTGGCGTGATTTCAGGTACGATGTATGTTATCGAGGAGGAAAATAGAGATTTTTATTATTTAATCAATCTCTTAAATCCAGAAGATATTCGTTTTTTGGAATCTCCGTCTGGCAATCTTCGGAAAACAAAACAACTTGAAGAAGCTCCTAAGGCTCTTCTCGAATTCCATCAACATGTAACCAGTTTAGGCAATTCTTCTATTTCTGTTGAAGAGCTATATGTTTTATTTCAGCAAGAGCAAGATAAAAAAGAGGAAGAAGAATTGAAAAAATACTGGATACATGATGCAGAAACTACTAAATATGTAGTTCTTGCAATTGGCAAAAACTACCACAATGTTCTTCTTGCGCATAAAAAGTGTTCTAGGCATGGTGAACTTTTCGTTTACATTTTAGATGACATATGGCGAGTAAAAGTTTTTGAGCCTTTTACTGGTGGAGTTGAGCGCTCTATTGTGAATATTACAAGAGAGCGTCAGGAATTTTCCAAGCAAGTAAAGAACTTGATGGAAAAGACTGGTATGTCTTGGAATATTTGCAAGTGTTTTGTTGGTAGATTTACCGAGGAGGATGCTATTAGGGCATTAAAGGAATTAAAGAAGGATCGTTTAAATCCATCTATATGCTCTCACAATTTTTGGAGTAACTCCTCTTATCTTTGGGATTTTTCCTACCGCACTGATATCTCAGGTTTTAGTTTTTTATCAGAGAAAAAGCAAGATTATATAGCCAACTATGCCTTTGGCCAAGTTGACTAAAGACCGCCATCGCCCCTCTCAGCTATATCAGAGGGGCGCTTTCATTTATTGCATAATAAGTTTTACAATTTTTTCTTCAATCCCTTGAATTTTTTGTCTAAAAAAGATATAATCTGTATTACAAGTTTAAGAAATTAGGGGCGATTAAAATGAAGTTAGAACAAAAAGAAAAATCTTTATTATTTTCCACTACTACCATACCAGACATCTTCTTTGCAGAGCATTTGTCTAGCTTACCTGGGGATTATTTAAAAATTTATCTTTATATGGTTTTTTTATCTAAGTATGGAAAGGATATTAAATTGAATGATTTATCAAAAAAATTGAATATTCCTCTTAAGACAATTAACGATGCCATGCAACATTTGGAAGAAAATGGTTTGATTTTGAAGAAGACGACACGGATATATTGTTATGGATTTGCAAGAATCTACTCTTCATAATTTGTATACTCCTAATTTAACGATGTCAAAAGAAAAGGTTGAGCAAACTGCTAAAAATGAAGCTAGGGCTAAGGTGATTGACCATATTAATAATATGTATTTTCAAGGAATTATGGGACCTTCTTGGTATAATGATATTGATTTGTGGTTCACAAAATATCAGTTTGACGAGCAGGTTATGATTGCTTTGTTTGATTATTGTTATAAAAGAAGTGCTCTTCACAGAAATTATATTCAAACAGTGGCAGAGGCTTGGGCTTCTAATCAGGTTAAGACTTGGAGTGATTTGGATCAGTATTATGAGAAACAAGAAAGTTTGAATAAATTTAAGAAAACCATTGCTAAGAAGCTTGGAAAACATAGCGGTTTAACTCAATATGAAGAGGCTTATATTGAAAATTGGGTTTTAAATTTTGGTTATGATATGAATGTGATTGAGATTGCATTGAAGCGTACGACTTTGAAGCAAAATCCTACTTTTGAATATATTAATAGTGTGATTTGTGATTGGCACGACAGAAATTTGAAAACGCCAGCAGAGGTGCAGTCCTTTTTAGAACAACGTAAAAAGCAGGAAAAGTCTACGAAGGATTTAAAGGCTAAGGTAAGTAAAAGTTCTTATGAGCAACGCAATTATGATAATTTAGACTTTTTATATGCCAATCAAGTAAGTAATCCTGCTAGCCAACAAACTTAAATACCGATTTTTGCGATTTAAGAGGAAGGAATGAGATTAATAATGGCAAATGAGGTTTTACATTCTTTGTTAAAAGAGTATGAACAAAAGAAGTTGAGGGCCGAATTGGATTTAGAAAAAAGAAAAGAAGAATTGTATGAAGAGTTGCCAAGGCTAAGAGACTTAGAAAGTGATTTGAATCATTTTGCTATTTTAACTAGCAAAAATATTCTTTTACATAATACTGATTGTTTGGAAGATTTAAATAAAAAGATAAAGAACTTGAAAGCAGAAAAGGTAAATATTTTGAAAGAAGCTAATCTTCCTGCTCGGTTTTTTAATGCCTCATTATGATTGTATGGTTTGTCAAGATACTCGGATATATAACGAATGATAATTATAAGACCCAAATGTGTAATTGTTTGAAACAACGATTGTTAGATGCTTCTTTTCATAAGTCTAATATGGCAAATTTGGATAAGGAAAATTTTGATACTTTTAATGAGAGTTTGTTTTCGACTGAGGTGGATGTAGCCAAGTATCGTTTTAATGTTTCGCCACGTGATAATATTAAAAATATTAAGCAGAAGTGCTTAGAATTTGTACAAAATTTTGATAATCCTGATAGTAAAAATTTGTTGTTTACAGGTAATACTGGTTTACGGTAAGACTTTTATGTCTAATTGTATTGCAAATGATTTGTTAAAATCTGGTAAGACGGTACTTTATCAAACAGCTCCTGTTTTACTAGAGAGCGTAATTGATTATAAGATGAGTAAGCAAAAGGATTTTGCTGATAATGTGCTTAAATCTGTTTTGAGTGTAGATTTGTTGATTATTGATGATTTGGGTACAGAGAGCTTAAATAGTATGAAATTAAGTGAACTTTTTACAATTTTGAATACTCGAATTTTGAATTTGAATCATAAGGTGACTAAGACGATTATTTCGACAAATTTGGGGATTAAGGATATTTTTCAAAGCTATGAGGAGCGCATTCGGTTCTCGTATTGCTGGTTATTATGATATTTATTGCTTTTTTGGAGAGGATTTGAGATTTAAAAAGAAATGATTTTGGGGACGGAGGAAAAAAGCATGGTTGAGAATTTATTAACTCAACCATGCTTTTTTCCTCCGTCCCCAAAATCATTTCTTTTATTTGTTTACATGTCTATTGTGGTTTGTCCATCATTTTCTTCGCTTTCTTCTCGTACTTCATTGTTTAAGATTTCTACGCTTACGACTTTTCCTCCGTCATTGGTTCTCATTAGGGTTACTCCTTGGGTTGATCTTCCTAGGACGCTTATGTCGTCTACTTTTAGTCTTATGATGGTTCCTGTGTTGGTTACTAACATAACGTCTTCGCCTTCTACTGCTATTCTTACTCCTATTAGTTCTCCTGTTTTTGGTGTGATTTTGTAAGTGATTACTCCTTTTCCTCCTCTGTTTTGTACTCTGTATTCGTCTAGTTCGGTTCTTTTTCCAAAGCCGTTTTCTGTGATGGCAAGTAGGGTTGCTTTTCCTCCTGCTATTACGGATTCCATCCCGATTACTTCGTCGTCGCTGTCTACTCTTATTCCGATTACGCCTTGGGCTACTCTTCCGATTGGTCGTACGTCTTTTTCGTCAAAGGTGATGCTCATTCCTTTTCGGGTTACTAATACGACGTTGTCTTCTCCGTCTGTTAGTCTAACTCCTATTAGTTCGTCATCTTCTTTTAGGGTGATTCCTTGTAGTCCTGTTTTTCTGCTTGAGTCGTATTCTTTTAGGGCTGTTTTTTTGATTAGTCCGTTTTTGGTTGCCATTAGTAGGTATTTTCCGTCTGCAAAGTTTTGTAATGGGATGACTGCTGATACTTTTTCTCCTGCGTCTAGGCTAAGTAAGTTTACGATGGCTGTTCCTCTTGCGGTTCTTCCCGCTTCTGGTATTTCGTAGCCTCTTAGTTTGTATAGTTTTCCTTTGTTGGTGAAGAATAGGATGGTGTCATGGGTTGATGCTGTGAAGATTTGTTTTACGAAGTCTTCTTCTCTGGTTGCCATTCCTGTGATTCCTTTTCCTCCTCTTTTTTGGCTTTTGTAGGTGTCAATTGGCATTCTTTTGATGTATCCAAAGTGGGTTAGGGCTACTACTGTTTGTTCTTCTTTGATTAGGTCTTCTAAGTCGATTTCTCCTTCTGCTGCTACGATTTTGGTTTTTCTTTCGTCCCCAAATTTGTCTTTTATTTCGGTTAGTTCTTCTTTTATGATTTCGAATACTAGTCTTTCGCTGTTTAGGATGTCTTTTAGGTGGGCGATTAGTTCCATTAATTGGTTGTATTCTTCGTCTATTTTTTCTCGTTGTAAGCCTGATAGTGTTTTTAGTCTCATGTCTAGGATGGCTTGTGCTTGGATGTCACTTAGTCCAAATCGTTCCATTAGTCTTTCTTTTGGGTCGTCATAAGAGGCACGTATTATGTTGATTACTTCGTCGATGTTGTCTAGTGCTATTTTTAATCCTTCTAAGATGTGGGCTCTTGCTAAGGCTTTGTCTAGCTCGAATTGGGTTCTTCTTAAGATTACGTCTTTTCTGTGGTCTATGTAACAGTCTAGGCATTGTCTTAGGGTTAGGATTTTTGGTTCTCCGTTTACTAGGGCTAGCATGATGATTCCAAAGGTTGTTTGCATTTGTGTGTGTTTGAATAGTTGGTTTAGTACGACTTGTGGGTTGGCGTCTCTTTTTAGTTCGATTACGACTCTTACTTTTTCTTTTCTGTCTGATTCGTCACGACATTCTGATATTCCTTCTACTTTTCTTTCTTTGGATAGGTCTGAGATGGCTTTGATTAGGTTTGCTTTGTTTACTTGGTATGGTAATGAGGATACGATGATTCTTTGTCTGTTTCCGCTCATTTCTTCGATTTCGGTTTCTGCTCGTAAGGTTATTTTTCCTCTTCCGGTTTTGTAGGCTTGTTTGATTCCTTCCATTCCTAATATGATTCCTTCGGTTGGGAAGTCTGGCCCTTTGATTACTGTCATTAGGTCTTCGTCTGTTACTTCGTCTTCGTCTATGATTTTTATGATTCCGTTGATTACTTCGGTTAGGTTGTGTGGTGGTATGTTGGTTGCCATTCCTACTGCAATTCCAGATGATCCGTTGATTAGTAAGGCTGGTATTCTTGCTGGTAATACGGTTGGTTCTTGTAGTCTGTCGTCATAGTTTGGCATGAAGTTTACGGTGTTTTTTTCGATGTCTGTTAGCATGTATTCTGAGATTTTTGCCATTCTTGCTTCTGTGTACCTCATTGCAGCTGCACCGTCTCCGTCGACTGATCCGAAGTTTCCGTGTCCGTCGATTAGCATGTATCTCATGGAGAAGTCTTGGGCTAGTCTTACCATGGCGTCATATACGGAGCTGTCTCCGTGTGGATGGTATCTTCCTAGTACGGATCCTACGGTGTTGGCACATTTTCTGTATGGCTTGTCTGATGTGATTCCGTCTTCGTGCATGGCGTATAGGATTCTTCTGTGTACTGGTTTTAGTCCGTCTCTTACGTCTGGAAGGGCTCTTGATACGATTACGCTCATGGCATAGTCGATGTAGGCTGTTCTCATTTCTTTTTCGATGTCTCTTTCTATGATTTTTCCGTCCATTCTTTCTTGTCTTTCTTCCATTTTGGGTTCCCTCTTTTCCTTGTTTTTTTCTGTTCTCATTATACTAAATCTATTTTTTTTTTGCAAGGTTTTTTGGTGCTTTTTGTGTAAAAATGTTTAGGGGTTTGAGGGATAGTTCACTGTTTTGGTATCTTTACGTTTTTTGTTCTACAATATCAATTTCCTTCGTGTTAGTTTTTTAAATAAAGTACCAACCTAAAAGAAATCCAATTGTTAGCATCGTCTCCCGTAGTTCTATTCCCTACATTATCATACAAATTATTTACTTTCTGGTAACTACCTCCTCTGTTAATAACTGGATTATATTTAGATAAACATTTTTCTGTTGTATATTCAAATTCATTGCTTGCCATATCCCATATATTACAAATTCTATCCTGTTGAGCTATATCTGTTAAATTATTAGTTCCTTTGTTTGCATAATCTGCATTTAAACTTGTTTGCCACGAATATGGTTTAGGTTTACTACTTCTATTATCAAATTCTTGTAAGAATACAAGAGTGGTATCCCATGCATAACTATTCATTAAATCACTCGTAAAACTACTTGTATTATACATTTCTCTTGATTTTTTTGCTGCATTAGATTGAGTAATATAATTGTATATATAGTCATCTGGATTTAACGTTACTGGTGTTAGGGCACTACTACCCGATGTTCTTTGGGTTTTTGTTCTTGCTTCATATCTTCCTATATAATAGCCTCCATTATTTATTACACTTGTTTTAAAAGCATTAATATCTTTTGCTGTTGTATTTCCATAAGTTGACGTTGCTAGTTCTTGATACCTACTTTCTATTGCTTTATATCCTTGTGCTGTTGGTGTTCCATCGTCTGCAAATGTATATCTATCTAAATTAATTGTCTTTGTTCCACCAGAATACTTAACGGTTCCTACTGGTATCCATACAAACGTAAGACAGTGTTCCTTCTCCTGTTGCTATTACTGTGAAGTTTACGTCTGTTTTTCCAGCTATTACGTTTACTTCTTCTGGCTGTTTGGTTATGGTTGCTTTGGCTACTACATTTAGTTTAGCTGGTGTACTTGTTTTGGTATCGGTTGCTGTTCCATTTTTTAGCATTACGATACAATAATAGTATTTTCCGTTTAGGCTTGTGGTTACGTCATTGGCAGATATTGTGTAAGTTGCGTCTGTCGCACCATTTATTGGAGTTCCTCCACTGTTAGCATTTGTGTTATTTTCATACCATTGATAGGTTTTTGTTCCTTCTCCTGTTGCTTCGATACTAAATGCTATACCTTCTACTCTTTCGATGGTTTCTACGTTATTTGGATTTTTGGTAATTTCTACGTTTGCTACGTCTGGTTTTGTTACTTCTCCTCCTGATGTATTGTTTCCACTAGAAGTGTTACCTCCTGTTGTATTGTTTCCGCCTGATGTATTTCCACCAGAAGTATTTCCTCCGCTTGTGTTATTTCCGCCTGACGTGTTACCTCCACTTGTGTTGTTTCCTGTTGTATTTTCTCCTGTAGCATCTTGTTTTATGTAACCATCTGGCTTTCCTTTGATTGGCTCTCCTATGTCATTTTCTATGTCTCCTGTTTCTTTGTCTACTTTTGTGACATGTTCTATTTTTTCGATTTCTTCTATTACTTGTTCTAAGGTAGGTTTTCGATGTTTTTGCTCAGCTTTTATGATGGCTATTTCTATTTGTTCTTCTAATGCTTGCATTTCTACTGCTTTTTTGGCTGTGTTTGCCTCCTTTATGATTCCGTTGTCACTTTTTAGGCTTGCTATGGTTATGCTTGCTAGGATTAATAATACGATGATAGTAACTACTAGAGCTACTATGGTTATTCCTTCTTGTTTTTGTTTCATTTTTTCTCCCCTTTTTTGTTTTTCTTTTATTATATTTTAGGGGAGATTGCTATGCAATAATTTAAGTTTTTTTGTTGTGTATTTGTTTCCATAAGCTATTTTTCTTTAATTGAATTTATGTTGCCTTTAAAGTTTATTTTCACAACTATTTTGGTTCTTTAAATAACGTAAATTGTTATTTATTCCACCTAAATTATATTCAGTTACTACCTTGTCTTTTTTAGCTTATGGTTCTAATAAGAATAAATCCTCTTTTTTATTTTAAACAATTTATCATTAAGTTTATACCGTCTATAAAGCCTTGCTTATAAAATTCTTTGTTGTATTCGGCTATTTTTACGCTGTAGTTTTCTTCGATTTTTTCAAAGGCTTTTTGTAATTCGCTGGGTTTGTTGGTGTCTTCTAGTAATTGCTTTATGTTGATTTCTTTTATTTGATCTTTTATTTTTTGGTTTGCTTGTTTTATTCTGTTGTCTAGTTCTTTTTCTTCTGCTTGATAGATTTTTTCTATCATTTCTTTGTTTTTGATTTCCTCCATTTTTCTGTTCCTTTCTTTTTAGAAATATTTTTGAATGAATCTATTACCTTTTTAGGTTTTCCTTTTATATTTTTTTTATTCATTTTTTATGTTAGATAGTTAAAATCTTCTATAATTCCATCTTGTTGTCTATTTTTCCTTATAGTTTTTACTGATACTTTTTTACCTTTTGCTCGATATTGTTATGTTACTTTTTTGTTTTGATTTTTACAGAGCTTTAATTTTTCATGTAGAGTGAGGACCTGAAGGCGTTGCTGCTTGCGGCGGCCTACCTACTACTGCTCTGGTGACTTGGGTAGTAGTTGCTGCTGTTAATGCATCAGTGTCACTTGCTATCTTTGTCTGTTGCTGTGGCATCTGCGCTTTGGTTTGTTAATTCTTTTTGTAGTTTGTATGTACTAATAATTACATCTTTTCCTTTATTATTCTGCAATTTGTCTGCCATAACAGTGTTATAAGCTAATTTAATTTGTTCTTTTTCTCCTTCTATCATTGTTATACTTTTTGCATTGTCTGCTTTTTTCAACATTCCATTTTCTCCTGTTAAGCTTGCAATTGATACACCTGCTAAAATTA
>CAOKJE010000031.1 GCA_948468505.1 uncultured Clostridium sp.
TTTCTGTAGTTTTTAAATCTCCATCAGTCATAATGTGTCCTGTAATATTCATTTCGTCATCATATAAGGTAATATCTTTATAAGTATTTTCTACTTTAATTTTATTTTGATTAAAGTGAACGGATTTCCATTTTAAACCACATCCTTCTTCTGGTCGCATACCTGTTTGCAGTAAGGAGTACTTCCAATAAGGACATTTATTGGTAAAGTACTCCTTTTAGGTTTACAGTGTAGTTTGAAATCTATGCTGTTTTTGTATTTTTAATACTTTGCTGAAAGGTATTTTCTAATTCGCCTTAATCCATGGATTCTTTTTTTCATTATTCCCCTCTAGCCCAAAAATCATATCCTCTTTTTTACTATCCTCATTTTCTTGTTTTTTAATCGCGTCCATAATCATAACAAACTTAAGATTTGCCTCGTTGCCATCATTTAACATCGTAAAATGATTATACTCACGTGATAACTCCTCTAACTTTTCAATCCTTTCGGTTACTTCTTTTACATCACCATTCATATAATCGCAAATCTTTTTAATACCATCTTCATGAAAAGTCTTAATCCCATTGGCTAATTCATTCGCACCATCATTTAGAGCAGTAGCACCAGTTTGTAAACTATTGCTACCTTCGCTTAAAGCTCCTAATCCGCTTGTTAATTGTTCTAACCCATCTTCTAGTTGTTTCATTTTCGTTGATACCTGCTTTGTAGCTTGCGATTTTACTTCATTGGCCACTTGTTTTGCTGTTGCCATTGCTGTTTGTTTTGAAACCTCATTGGTAATTCCTTCTGAAACTGCTCCCGCTATTTTTCCTGCCATATTTACTGCTACTTGCTCTGCAACTGCACCTGCTGTTTGGTTGGCAACTTGTCTTGCCGTTTGATTGGCTGTTTGGTTGGCTGCTTCTATGCTTGAATTTTGTGCAAATTGTAATACAATTGCTTGTTGGTCTGGTGGTAAACTATTATAACTAGCATTTGCTTTTAATCCTGCTTCTACATTGGCTGCAATTTGTTGCTTTTGTGCTCCGTGTTAGCGCTAAGTTTTTTACTTGTTCTTCTGCTTGTTTACTAATTTCTGCCTTTTGGGTTTGTATGTTTTGGGTAGCTAGTGTTTGTGCTTGTTTTTCTATTTCAGCTTTTTTCGTATCTGTTAATTGGGCCGCTTGTTTTGCTTGCTCACCAATTGCATTTAAGGTATTAGCATCTAAGGTTTCAGTTCCATCATTTCCTAATTGATTGGTGGCTTTTTTTACCTCTTCTTTTATTTGTTTTGCGCCATTACAAGCTATATTACTACCTGTTTTTAATTCTTTTGTTCCAGAAACTAAAGCCTTTGTTCCTTTGGCTAATTCTTCTCCTCCTGTCTTTATTTTGTGACTTGCTTCTTCTAATGTGTTTACTTGATTGTACATCTCTTCTAACTTATCTAAAAAGGTTAAATCTTTTTCTTCTAATACTTTAGGAGTAACAAAGGTAATTACATTCCCCATCTCAAAGTCGGTCGCATCCATTTGAATTTCAATACTACTTGGTAATTTAATATCAGCTTCATTTAGTTGTAAACTTTCTTGCAATCCTGGCATTGCCATTCCTACAACTAAACTTTTACTGCCATCGTTTATGATTTTTCCATTTGTTATTTCGATATTTTTGTTGGCATCATTTTTTAGTATAACACCTGAAACAACCACAAATGGTGTATACATTTTTTCTTGTTTTCCATTGATGGTTACTGTGTGCTCATCTTTATTTCTATATTTTAAAATTAGCTTGATATGTCCTGTTTTTCCTACTAATTCTTCTGCTGTTACTATTTTCCCATCTAATTGGTATTGAATTTCACATTCAATTGGTAATTCTTTTTGGCTTTCTCCTTGATAGTAAATATCTTTTTTGTCAGCTTTCCAAATTAATGAATTTCCCTCTTGTGAAAATTCCTCTTCTCCATTGGTATTTTCAATGTTAAGTAAATCGGTTACATCTTCTAACGTGTCTAATCCTTCTTCATTTTTAAGCCCGTGTACTTACAATTGTTTGATATTTTTTCCCTTCACTATCTATTTTGGAATATACGGTTTCGTCTTTTGTGTAAGCAAATACTGGTAAAGTGTAAGCACATATTGTACATAATAATGCTCCTGAAATAATTTTATTTTTTGATTTTCTTTTCATTTCTAACCTTCCTTTCTTTTAATAGGGATTTTGGGGACGTTCCTTAAAATCCCTGTTTCTTTTTTTGTCAAATGCTATTAAGAATGCTGGTAATACGGTTATTACTGTTATCATGCTGATAATGGCTCCTCTTGACATGAGTGTGCATAGCGATCCTATCATTTCTATTTTTGAGTATATTCCTACACCAAAGGTTGCTCCAAAAAAACATAGTCCACTTACTACAATGGAGCCGATAGATTCTTCTAAGGCTTGTTTTACTGCTTGTTTTTTGTCGATTCCTTGTTTTAGGTTTTCTTTGTATTTTGTGGTGATTAATATGGCATAGTCTATGGTTGCCCCTAATTGGATGGTTCCTATTACGATGGAAGCTACAAATGGGAGGCTTACGTTTGTGTAATAAGGAATTCCCATGTTGATGAATATGGCAAATTCAATGACGGCTATTAATATGATTGGTAAAGCGATAGATTTTAGTACTAGTATCATTAGGATAAAGATGATGGCGATTGATACGATGTTTACACTGTTAAAGTCATGGTTGCTAATTTCTACTAAGTCTTTCATGAGTGGTCCTTCTCCTGCTAAGATTGCCTTTTCGTCATATTGTTTGATGATTTCATTGGTTTTGGTTATTTGGTCGTTTAGTTCATTGGTTGCCATTTCGTACCTAGAGTTTATGATTAACATTTGGTATGTATCGTTTTCAAAAACGGCTTTAATATCTTCTGGTAACATGCTATCTGGCAAATTTCCTGCTAATTTTGGGTAGCCGAAGAGCCCATTCAATTCCATCTATTTCTTCTATCTTGTTTAACATTTCATTTATTTTATGGTTTGGTATTTCTTTGTTTACTAATACAACTTCTGCAGATACGATGTTAAATTTTTCTTTTAGGGTGTTATTGGCTTCTACACTTTGCAAGGTTTTTGGCAAGGATTTGTCTAGGTTGTAGTATACTTCTGCATGTGTGTAGCCATAAAAGGCAATTGGCAAAATAATGATGAATGTGACGATGATTGCTTTGTAATGCTTAATCGTAAAGTTGGTTATTGTTTGGAATTTTGGCATGTATTGTTTGTGTTTTGTTTTTTCGATTAATTTGTCTAGTATTAAAATAAATGCTGGCAATATGGTAATTACACTAATTACGCCTAATAATACTCCTTTTGCCATAACAATTCCAATATCTTTTCCAAGTGTTAGGTTCATACTGCAAAGTGCTAAAAATCCTGCTATTGTTGTTAATGAGCTTCCTATTACTGCTCCCATGGTTTTGCTGATGGCATGGGCCATGGCTTCGTTTTTGTCTTTGTAGTTTTTTTGTTCTGCTTGGTAGCTATGGTATAGAAATATTGCAAAGTCCATGGTTACTCCTAGTTGAAGGACGGCACTTATGGCTTTTGTGATATAGGATATTTGCCCTAAGAATATGTTGGTTCCCATGTTGTAAAGGATGGCAATTCCTATGTTTAGTAATAGTAAAATCGGTGCTATATAAGAGTCTAGGGCAATTTGTAGAATAATGATACATAGAATTACTGCGATTACTACATATATGGCAATTTCTGCATTGGATAGGTCTCTAGTATCTAGTATGGTTGCTGACATTCCACTGATTTTACATTGCTCGTTTGTGATGTTTCTTAGGGTTTCTATGGTCTGCATGGTGGTATCTGCTGAGATGCTGTCTTGAAAGGTAACAAATAATAGAGTATCTCCATCTTTGTAGATTTTGTCTTTTAGTTCGTCTGGTATCATTTGGATGGGAATGCTGCTTCCTACTAGGTCGGCTGCTCCTATTACTTTTTCTACATTATCAATTCCGCCTTATTTTGTCTTCTAATTTGATGATGTCTTTTGTTTTCATATCTTCTACTACTATCATGGAAAAGGCTCCCATATTAAATTCTTGTGATAGAATGTTTTCGCCTTGAATGGTTTCGATGTCTTCTGGTAAGTAGACTAAAATGTCGTAATTGATTTTGGTTGCTTTTATTCCTATGATAGCTGGTATTAACAGCATCAGTGCAAGTAGTAGTATGGTCTTTTTGTGTTTGGTTACAAATTTTCCAAATTTTAATTTGAGCATTTTGATTCTCCTTGTTTTGTATTTAGATTTTTTAGGGCTATATCTATAAACCTTTTCTATATTTTCAAAATGACTGTTGGTCACTTTTTATATTATATTACTTTTATGACCATTGGTCAATACTTTTTTAAATTTTATTGATTTTTTTTTAACTTTATGACATAATAAAATTAGATTAAGAGTTTTATATAGGAGAAACGCTATGGGAATATTAGAACAAAAAAATGAAAAAGAAAATCGTTTGCTAGATACAGCTTTTAAGCTATTCACAGAAAAAGGCATTAAAAGCACATCAATTCAAGAGATTGTAGATAATGCTAATGTTGCAAAAGGTACTTTTTATTTATATTTTAAAGATAAATACGAAATTCGTGATGTTTTAATTGCAAAAAAATCAAAAAAATTATTTGCAGAAGCCTTAACAAAAATGAGAAAAAATTATATTCAAGATTTTGCTGACCAAATTATTTTTATTATTAATTATGTAATTGACGAGCTTTCTAAAAATCCGCTTCTTTTGAAGTTTATTTCTAAGAATTTGTCTTGGGGGGTTTATAATGAAACGATTCTTAAATTGTATGATAAACAAGACCAGACAGAAGATGGCCTATATTCTTTGTTTTTAAAAGGTGTAGAGGAAAATCAGATTGGTTTAGAAAATCCTAAGGTTACTTTGTTTATGATTATTGAGCTAGTAAGTTCTACTTGTTTTGATGCTATTTTGTATCAAAATCCTTTGCCAATTGAGGAGTATAAACCTTTTTTGTATGATGCGATTCGTGGATTTTTGAAATAGGAGGGTTTTTAAGGAACGCACCTAAAGGTATTACTTAACGTTCGCCCAGCTAAGGGCATCCCCCTAATCCCCAGCGGGATTTTAAGGAACGTCCCCTTAATCCCGTCTTTTTTTATTCATATTATTTTATTTTCCTCGTATATATGATATAGAGGTGATTTTTTTGCTCATAAAGTCCTTTAAACTAAATAAAAAACTGTTTGTGCTTTGCCTTGTTATTACGGTTTTATTATCTAGTATTGCTGTTTATTACTCTTTTGCCAATAGTGCTATTGCAGAGGAAGCCGAAATAGAGGAAAAGAAAGATTTTATTAAATGGGTTGATTTTAATGTGACGGCTGAAGTTTTAAATTTAACGGCTAAATTGGATATCGATTCTCATAATGGGAAAGAGGATGTTGTTTACGATTGGATTGAATTGCTTGCTTTTTTGTCTTGTAAAAATGGCGGGAATTTTAAAAGTTTTAATAAAAATGATTTGAATTCTTTGATAGCAGAGTTAAAAAATGGACAGACTATGGAAGATCTTACACAAAATATGAAGTTTTATGATTATTATTATGAAAGCTACTTGGCTGTTTTGGGTGGTTTTATTGGTAATTATTCGGTTGAAGTTATACAAGAAGATGGCTCGAAAGTTTTTCAAGAAAAGTATGGGCTAAAAGCTTTTTTGCCAATTGCTAAAAATTATTCTTTTAGTCATTATGACGATTTTGGAAATTCTAGGTCTTATGGTTTTAAGAGAACTCATTTGGGGAATGATTTGATGGGAAGTATTGGTACTCCTATTGTTGCTGTTGAGTCTGGTGTGATTGAAAATTTGGGTTGGAATCAGTATGGTGGTTGGCGAATTGGGATTCGAAGTTTTGATAAGAAGCGTTATTATTATTATGCTCATTTACGAAAAAACCACCCTTATGCAGAGGGGTTAGAAAATGGCATGACTGTTAAGGCTGGTGATGTGATTGGCTATCTTGGTATGACTCGGCTATAGTGTAAAGGAAAATGTGAATAATATTAATGTTCCTCATTTGCATTTTGGCATGCAGTTGATTTTTGACGAGTCACAAGTGGATAGCCCGAATGAGATTTGGATTGATGTGTATCATATTATTGAGTTTTTGCGGAAAGAATCGTAGCGAGGTTTTTATGGCAAATGAGGAGACGAAGGATTATTTGAGGAAGTTTGATTTTATGGAAAATGGTTTCGTGGAATAATATATAAAAAGATGTACATCTTTTATAACAAAACTCGTAAATTCAATTCTATAAAGTTAAAACAAATCGAAAACCTATACCTGTAAACCTCTAATACTAGTTTTATCCCGCTTGGTCGCGATTGCAACCAGACGGGATATTTTATTTTTATCCTAAAATCAAATCTGTTCTTTGTTTTGCTAATTTTTTTAGTTCCTCTGTATAACCATTCACGGAAAACAATATATACCTTTCATTTCTAGTATCTTTTTTCCATTTTTATTGTATTTCTCTTTATTATTATACCACAAATTATTATAATTTCAAGTATAACTTTTAAATGCAACTATTTTTTCCCTAGAACAATCTTAATTTCCTTATTAATTTTTCCTCTTGTTATTTTCAAGGTTACTTCGTCATTTGGTTTTTTGGTATAAACATATTGCCTTAAATCATTCATGGTATTAAGTGATTGATTGTCAATACTGGTAATAATGTCACCTTCTTTTAATTCGGTATTATCTGCTGGTGCATTTTTGGTAATTTGTGCTACGTAAATTCCTTTTTCAAAATTGACATGTGGTGTATCACTTAAATAGGGGATTACCTCTTTATCATATGCATAAATGCCAATGGTTGCTTCTTCAAATGAGCCAGTTGCTTGAAAGCTTTCAATGATTGGCTTTATGATGTTGATAGGAACTGCAAAACCAATCCCTTCTGCTGATGAGATTTTAACTGTGTTAATTCCTAGTACTTCGCCATTTGGATAAATGATAGGCCCTCCACTATTTCCTGGGTTTATGGTGGCATCGGTTTGGATTAAATCTGTCATGTAGGAGGATTTGTCCTCTTCTTCAATTTTGATGGTTCTATTTTTGGCACTGATGATTCCAGAGGTGACTGTTCTTCTAAATTCATAACCGAATTGGATTTCCGGATGGCGTATACAGTTTCTCCTACTCGAATTTGGCTAGAGTCTCCAAGTGTTACATATTCTAAATTTTTGGCATTGATTTTGGTGATGGATAAATCAAGTCCTGAGTCACTCCACATAACGGTTCCATCGTAAGTGTTTCCGTTTTCTAATGTGATATAACATTTGCTGTATTTTTCTCCTGTTACGTGTTCATTGCTTAAGATGTATCCATCTTCTGTTACTATTATTCCTGTTCCTAATCCTAGCTCACTTTCTGTGCTTTTGGATAAAATGCTATTTCCTGCGTTTTTTAGTTTGGAGATTCCTACTACTTTTTTGGTTGTTTCTTCTATGGTATCTGCTACGTTTTTACTTTCTTCTTCTACTTTTTCCACAGTTTGTTCTTTGATTGTGGATTGTGTTTTACTGGTTTCATAGTTAGATGGGCTAATGTCTATGTTTTGATAGGTTGTGTATAGATAGAATATAAATATCCATACTAGCATGGCAAGTATTGCTATGGCAATTATTTTTTTGGGACTGTTTTTGGCTTTTTCTTTTCTTTTCAATTCTTTACACCTCTTTCACTAGTGTTTCCATTTTTTGTTTTTTTAAACGGTGCTTTTAGGAGAAATACCTTTAAAGGAAAAAAAATTTGGGAACAAAGCAAAATTGATAATTTTTTAACTTTGTTCCCAAAAGTTTTTTTCTGTTTTTCAATTATTTTTGAATGATGTTTTTTGATTTAATTCCCTAAAACTATTTCGTCTATTGGTTTCCACACCTTTTGGTTCATAACGTTTTCATCCCAAATTGTGTTGGAAAGATAGATGCCGTGTGCCTACGGCACGAATAAATCCCCAATGGATTTCTTTGTGTTTTTTTCCATATTCTTTTAAGGCTTCAAATTTATTTTTAGCATAGGAGTCTATATTGTTAGAGTCTCCATTGGCATTGATTCCTCCTTTGGCTTCAATGATCCAAATGTCTCCATTATTTAACTGGATGATATAGTCGGGGTAAAAGTTGTTTCTTCTAAATGCTTTTCTATATACAATACTAAAGAAGTCTTCTCCTTTATCTCCATTTTTATAAATCCATTTAACATTATTTTCTTCTTTTTCACACCATTCTTCAAATCTTAATTCTGTATAGGTTCTATTGGGTTGGATTAATATATTGTCGCCATAATTTTCAAATACGTTTTTTTCTTGATTTTTTGTTCTTGGCAATCTCCTATGTTGTTTGTAGTATTGGTATTTTGGTATGAACCATGTCTTTTTTAAGATGGGGTTTTCTTCAATTTGACCAATTTCAGTTTGGCTTATTTCACTAAATATTTCTACTAATTGATCTCGGTTGTTTACTAAAAATGCATTGTATTCTCTTAAACTCATCCCTTGTATTAGTTTGTTTCTGTTCTCAAATTCTATTTCTTCTTGTGATAGGAATGACATTTTCATATCTTCTGGACCAAATAAAATTTTTAGGGCATTGTTAGAAATGTTTTCGTCAATACCAATTGCTTTGGCAATTCTTCTTTTGGCATCTCTTATGATAAATCCGTCATCGTGGTTGTTGATTTCATGTTCTCCACCAAAAATTTTATTTAATGCAAGCATGTCATGTGTGGTTCTTGCTACGCCTTCTATTGCTTCTGTTTTTAACTTTGTCCCAAATACAAAACCTTTGGCTTGTTCTAATTCTTTTTTGTCTAAAATGCCTTTATTTTTTTTGTCACATTCTTTTAACATTTGTTTTCTAACAACGTCAACTACTGCTTTGGGATTAACGGCAAATCGATCGTTTCCATCTAAGTATTCTTTTTCAAGTGTGATAGATGGTGCATTTTGCTTTCTTTGGTATTGATAGGTATAAAATGAGTCGTTTAGACTATTGATTAATTCTTCTTTAAATTTACTGTCTAAGGTATATAGGTAACAATTATCTAGTATTTCGTTGTCATAGTGTTTTCTTTCAGGCATTCTTCTTATTCTACCAATTGTTTGAATGTTAAAACTTTCTGTTCCTCCTTCACGAAGTTTTATTAATATCTTGGCTCTTGGGCAATCCCATCCTGTTGCTATTGCTTGTTTGAATAATAAGAAAGAATATTGTCCATTTAATTTTTTTATTTCTTCTGGATTATCTGGGTGGTCTCCACTAAACCAAGAGGATACTAAGCCTGAATTTTGTGAGTATCCCATTTTTTCTAGTTCTTGTTTTATTCTTGTTATCCATTCTTCTGAACCATTGGGAAATTGAATTAGTACTAAAGGTCTAATTGGTATTCCTAATTTATCATATTCGGCTTGTATTTGCTTTCTTTTTTGATCGGCTAAATTTAGTAATAATAGGTCATCATCAAGGTTGTTGTTTTCTTCGATTGCTTCACTTACGCCTTCATTGATTGATATTCCTGAAGCGATTAAACCGAGAGATTATTACTTCGTCTTCTTTAATGATTTGGGTATGGTTTCCTTGGGTAATGGGAGTGGCAGAAATTCTTAATACGTGTTTAGGTTGAATATTTGCTATGTATTCGTTAGCGGTATCTCGATATCGATGCTCTTCATCAATAATCATAAATATTTCTATTTTGCTGTTGTGACATTCTAGTACTTTTCCCATTAGGTTTCTACGTTCTCCTTCTCTTAGTACTATGTTTGAGTTTCTATTTATTTTATCCCAGTTTATGAAGAATACTTTTCCTTTTGGTTCGTAGTCATTAATGAAGGTATAGACGTCCCCAAATGGTATTCCTTCGGTCATATCGGAAAAACTTTCTTGTGATTGTTTTTCTAGTCCCCCCGCTCCAGGACATAACCAAAAAAATACAGTGTTAGGGTTTTCGTCTAAATAATCATCTATAAATTTACAAGTTAGTACTGTTTTTCCTGAACCGGTTGGTGCATATAAAACAATTTCTTCATGGTCAGCACTTTTTTTTAGTAACTCTTCTTCGTGTTCATTTTGAAAGTCATATAGTTCAGCTTTAAACATTATTCAGCAGCCTCCTTTAGTTCTTGTCCAAAAAATTCTTTTGGCATATATTTGAATCCTTTTTTTGCTAGTTTTTGTAATTCTTCTCCGGTAAATATAATATTTTGATTGACCCATATTTTGTTTATTTTATCATAATTTTTTTCATTTGTTATATATTTTTTGAAATCGTCTTTATTAAATATAAGTACATTTTTTTCATTATCGATTTCAAAGGCATTTTGTAGTTCAATCATTTCTTTTATGTGTAATAATAAAGCATTGCTTAGTAAATAGTCTTCTGGGTTTCGTGGTATCCAATTGGTGACATAGTATTTTAAATTTGCTTTTATTCCTTCTGGATATTTTAAACTTTCTTTTCCTTTTATGATGTTTTTGATTCTAGTATAGGCTATTCTTCTACTAATTCCTAATTCTTTGTAATCGTCTTGCTTTTCAATTTCTTTGAATTGGTCGGTTGTTATAAAGTTTGTGTAGTTACTATATTCTATACTACTATTTTTTATTTTTCCACTTTTGGTTCTTTCTATTTTGTCAATATAATTGTTTTCTTCTAAATATTGTATGGTGAGGTTTTCGTCTATTTCGTTGTTGGTACACAAAATAAAGTTTCTGTTGCCTCCATCTTCTTCGTTTAATTCTAATACTGCTTGCGCTGTTGTTGCTGAGCCAGCAAAAAAATCTAATATGGTTGAATTTTTTTTAGTGGCAATTCTGATTAATTCTTTTATCATTTTGGAAGGTTTTGGCGTGTCAAAGATGTCTCTATCACCGAATATGTCAATTAATTCTTCTTTTGCTTCTGAAAAGGTTCCTAGTAAGTCTATGATGGAATCAAAGTAAAATTCTTGTTCTTCGTTTTCAAATCTTTTAATTCTGGGAATTCCAGAACCATCTGCTGCAAAATAAATTCTACTTACTTCTTTTCCGTCTGGATTGATTACGATGTCATTGGCTAGTTTTTCGTATTCTTCTTTTGGGATAAACCATTCTCTTGTAACTGTTTTGCCAGATGGCGTTGTTACACTATAATAGTTGGGTGAGTTTTTTCTTGATTTAGCTTCCTCTTTTGATATGTTTCCTGACATCCAATTTCCTCTTGGGTCTTTGTCTGGATTGCTTGTGCTTTGCCAGGTAGGAAAGATTTTCATTTTTTGAAATTTTGTGATTTCTTTGTTTTTGTATGCGATAATGATGTATTCATGTGTGTTTTTTATTCTGTTTATGATTTTTGTGTTTCCTTGTTTGCCATTTTTTCGCCATATTAGTACTTCTACATTTTCTTCTCCAAATAGTTCTTGGCAGCGTAACATTAATTGTGCCATTTCGTGCTCGTCGATGCTAATGAACATGCAGCCTTTTTTGCTTAGTAGATTGTAAGCGATGGAAATTCTTTTATTCATAAAGGACAGCCATTTACTGTGTTTGTATTCGTCTTCTTTGTTGATGATTTTGTCATTGTAGATAAAGTCTTCTCCTCCTGTGTTATAAGGCGGATCGATATAGATACAGTCAATTTTTCCTTTATGTGTTTTTTCTAGTAGATAAAGACTATGTAAATTGTCTCCTTCTATTAGAAAATTGTATTTGGCGTTGTTGTTCGTTTTTATTTTTTTTTCTTTTATTTCTGATAAGATGGGAATGTTATTTTCTAATTCCATGTCTACTCGTTCTTTGTGCTGCTCCCAAACCAAACCGTATTTTGTGCTGTTTAGTTGATTGATTATTTCGTTGATGGCAATGATTGATTTGTCATCTTTGTTTTTTTCTTTTAGGTGCTCTAAGAATTCAATCATTTTTTCTCTTTTTATTTTTGATAAGTTTGTTGCTTCCATTTTGTTTTCTCCTTTTTGGCTTTTCCATTTGATGGTTTTTACTGTTTTTTGCTTTTTATTGTGAGACGGTTTTTAGTTCTTCAAATCTTTTAACTTTTTGGGTGGTGGTTTTGGCAAATGGCTTGGTTGTAATTTCAATTTTCTTAATGTGTTTATAGATTGGCAAAGTTTGGTTTATTTTCTTAATTTCCTCCCAAATGATTTGTTTGTATTGTTCTTCCGTTTTTTCTCCGTAATATTTCTTTTGTTCTTGCTTCATCGTATACGATTTTGGCACATAACATGGTGTCGGTTTTGCTTTGCTCCCTTTGGTATACTAAGCTTTCTAATAAATAAGGAATTCGGTTGATTAATTTTTCGATTTCTTGTGGGTATACGTTTTTTCCGTTTTTTAGTACAATAATGTCTTTTTTTCTTCCTGTTACATATAAAAATTCGTCTTTATCTAAATAACCATAATCGCCAGTTTTAAGCCATCCGTTTTGTAATACTTTTTTGGTTTCTTCTTCGTTGTTGTAGTATCCGAAGCATGACATTTGGTCCTTTTACTACTATTTCTCCAATTCCATTTTCGTCTGGATCTTCTATTTTAACTTCTATGCTATCAAATACAATTCCTACGGCTCCTGGTCTTTTTTCTTTATCTGTTTCTGTTGCTATTACTGGAGAAGTTTCTGTTAGTCCATAACCTTGCACTAGTTCAATTCCTAAATTGTTGTAGCCAATTATGGTTTCTTTATTCATTGGTGCTGCCCCATATAAAACTAGTCTTAAGTTTCCTCCAAATTGATTCAATACTTGCTTAAATAAAATTTTTCGTAAATCTATTTTACATTTTAGTAAGGCATTTGAAATTTCAGAAACGATTCCGGATTAGTTTTGTTTTTCCTTGTTCTGCAATTCCTTTTTGAATTTTTTTGTACATCGTTTCTAATACAACGGGAACTGCTACAAATATTGATATTTTATATTCTTTTAAGTTCTTTTGAATGTATTTTAGTCCATCACAAAAAACAATAGTTGCTCCTTCATGGATTCCATAAAGAAAGGTTATAGTACATTCAAAAGTATGATGAAGCGGTAAAAAAGATAGCAATTTGTCTGTTTCATATGCTTTTACAAAAGCTGCTGCAGAGGTAACATTAGAACAAATATTATATTGTGATAACATAACCGCTTTCGGATCGGCAGTGGTTCCTGAGGTAAATAGCATAACAGCCATTTTATGGTTGTCTATTTCTATTTTTTCATATCTTGCATCTTTGTTTTCTAATAGTCTTTTTCCTTTTTGTAATATATCATGATAGGCTATTATTTCGTTTTCTTTATCCGTTTGATTATCCATATTAATTAACATTTCTAAATTGGTATTAGAGTCGTTTTTTAATTTTAACATGACATCACTGTATTTATTGTCAAATACAACTGCCGTTACTTCACTTCTTTTAATAAGCGACTCTATTTCATTGTCTGGCAAAGCTCTATCTAATGGTACAATTACCATATTTCCTGTTGTGGTCGCCATATAAGTAGTACACCATTCATAACGATTATTTCCGGATAACAGCTATTCTTTTTCCTTCTAACCCCATTTCTAATAGTCCTGTACTAAGTGCTTTTATATCTTCTACATATTGTTTATAAGTTACTTCTATATATTCTGGCTTTTTTGCTGTTATATCTTTTTTATATTGAAAAACTATATTATTGCTATATTTATTTTCTATCATTTCTATTAATTCTTTAAAGTTATTTAAGTTTTGTACTTCGTGTACTTTTCTTGGGTTGGTACCTTTCATCCTTTTCCTTCTTTCTTTTTTTGTTTATTGTATCTTACTTTTGTTTGAAAAGCAATACCTAAATAATTTTGTTATTTCTTGGATTGATATTTTTTTCTTTGTCTTTAAATTGACAGTTAAAGTATTGACATTTTTAGGCAAAAAACTATATAATTTGACTAGAAAATAATTTGAGGAGATAAAATGAAAAAAAATTTATATAATTTAACCTGTCCACAAAGCTCTATTTACTTAGCTGAACAATTTACCAATACTCCAGCAAATAATATTGTTGGAACTATGTTTTTTAAAAAAGAGATTGATATCAGTTTGCTAAAGGAAGCTGTTAATTTAACAATTAAAAATAATCAAGCCATGAGAACAAGGCTTTTTAAAGATGCTACAAATAATATTCCAATGCAATATTTTGATAACTTTTCTTCTTTTGATATTCCAGTTTTTGATTTCTCAAAAAAAACAATGGATGATTTTAGAGTTTTTCAAAAAGAAGCTGCCCAAAAAACTTTTGATATTTATGAAAATAATTTATACGAATTCATGATTTGTATTCTTCCAAATGACGAAATTGCTTTGATTTGTAGGTTTCATCATTTAATTACTGATGCATGGTCTTTAGGATTGGTAATTGACAGTTTTGCTATTAATTATACAAGACTTGCTAATAAATTAGAGTTACCAGAAATGGCTGGTCTTTATAGTGATTTTATTAAACGTGAACAAGATTATCTTGTTTCTGATACCTATTTAAAAAATAAAGACTTTTGGAAAGAATCATTAGAAGATTTAGAACCTGTCAGTTTGAAAAATACTTCTTCTACTTCTTATAAAGCCAATCGCATAGAATTTGCTTTTTCTTTAGAAGAAACAAATTTAATTAATGAATTTTGTAAACAAAATCGAATTTCTGCTTATGCTCTATTTTTAGCAGTTCTTGATTTATATTTGTATCGAACTACTACTTATGAGAATTTTACGATACAAACGCCTATCTTAAATCGATTAGGAAAAGAAAAAAATACAATTGGGATGTTTATCAACATGATTTCTATCCCTATGAAAAATAAAAAAGATTTATCGGTATTAGATTTACTTCAAAAAATTAGTACAGATAGTATTTCCTATTTTAAAAATGCAAAATATCCATATATGCATTTATTAAAAGATTTACGTGCTAATCAAAATGGACAAAACTATAACATTGTATATTCTTTTCAAAATATGAGACCAAAAACAGATTTTCCAAATCTAGTTTCTTATCATTCTGAATGGAATTTTGTAGATTATATGCAAGATGAATTTGTTATCAATGTTACAGATATCAATAATTCTGGGAATTATCATATTTCCTATGATTATCGAACAGATTTATTTACGGAAGAAGAGATTAATTGGATTTATGAAAGAATGAGAACCATTACTTTTGATATAATAAAATATCCTGACAAATTAATTAACGAAGTGAAAATATTACCAGAAGAAGAAAAAAAATTATTGTTAGAAGATTTTAACGCTACTTCTTTTTCTTATGACAATACTAAAACTTTTGTTGATTTATTCGAAGAAATGGTGCTAACTGCTCCAGAGCAAATTGCAGTTATTTATCAAGATAAAAAATATACTTATCGTGAATTGAATAACATGGCAAGCATTGTAGCAAACGAGATTACCAAGCATGCTATTCAAAATAGTAAGGTTGCTATTTTATGCAGAAAATCTGCTTGGATGGTAGCCTGTCTCTTCGGTATTTTAAAAAGTGGAAATGCTTATATCCCAATTGATGGAGAATATCCAGAAGAAAGAATTCGTTACATTATGCAAGATAGCAAATGTAAAATGTTAATTACAGCAGAAGAATATAAGGATTTATATCATTTTGAGAATAAAATTATTTTGGAAGATTTAGATTTTACAGCTACTTTACATTATGAAAGTATGGCAAAACCTGATTCTTTAGCTTATATGATTTACACCTCTGGTACAACAGGAAAACCAAAAGGTGTAAAAATTAAACATAAAAATATCTTGAACACTTTAATTTGGAGAAAAAATTACTATCAATTTGATAAAAATATTGTGGTTCTACAAATCCCTTCTTTTTCTTTTGATAGTTCGGTAGAAGATATTTTTACACCACTAATTTCTGGCTCAACTTTAGTCATTCCTTCTGTTACCAGAATGGATATCAATGTTATTTGTGAAGAGTTAGTAAAAAATAAGGTAAATCATTTTTTAGTAGTGCCAAGTTTATACAAAATTCTGTTACACGAAAAATTAGATACCTTATCTACTTTAAAATTTGTTACGATTGCGGGAGAAAATTTCCCTATGACGTTAGTAAAAGAACACTTTGAAAAATTGCCACAGGTTCGTTTAATTAACGAATACGGGCCTACTGAAAACAGTGTTTGTTCTACTTATTATGAATTGACACCTGAAGACGAAACCATTTTAATTGGAAAACCAATCTCTAACGATAGATGTTATGTGTTAGACAAAAATCTTAATTTATTGCCAATAGGCTGTAAAGGAGAATTATATGTTTCTGGACCTGGCGTTTCAGAAGGATATTTGGGAAGACCAGAACTAAATCAAGAAAGATTTTTAGAGAATCCTTTTGATTATCCTTACGCTATGTATAAAACAGGCGATATTGTATTGCGTCATTTTGATGGAAATTTAGAGTTTGTTGGAAGAGATGATGGACAAGTAAAATTACATGGTTTTCGTATTGAATTAAAAGAAATCGAAAAGAACATTTTAAAGAACAAAGATGTTTCTGATTGTCTGGTTGTTATCAAAGAAAATAGTAGTGGTAAACAGATTTTAGTAGCTTATCTTACCAGTTATCAAAAGGATTTTGATGTATCTATTTTGTATGAAACGTTAAGAAAAACCTTGCCTTTTTACATGATACCTACCATTGTAAAATTAGATAATTTCCCTTTAACACCAAATGGAAAAATAGATAAACAAAAATTGCCTTTACCAGTAACAAAAAATGTGCAAAATGCACTTCCTAAGACAGAACTAGAAAATGATATTTTAACCGTATGTCAAGACGTTTTGATGAATTCTAATTTAGGAATTTATGATGATTTCTTTACCGATGGAAATGCTGATTCCCTTAGTATTCTTACAATTAATTCTAGACTTTTTGCGAAAGGAATTACCGTCCATACGCAAGATTTTTACCAATATCCTACCGTAGAATCTTTGGCTCATTATCTTGCTAATCATAAAAAAGAAAACCAAGATAAACTTGCTTTTATGGTAAAGCCTAAAACCACTTCTTTTCCAGATGGCTTAACAAAAAAAGATTTAGTATTTTCTTACCAAAATGTTTTATTAACTGGTGTAACTGGATTTTTAGGAGTTCATATTTTAGATTATTTGCTAAAAAATACGACTTGCATGATTTACTGCATTGTTCGAGAAAAATATAATCAAAAACCAGAAAAACGATTAGAAAATTTACTTGGTTTTTATTTTGGTAACCAATATTATCAAACCTATCAAAATAGAATCATTGTTTTAAATGGTGAGCTTTCCAAAGAATTTTTCAGTTTGTCACAAGAAGATTATTCTAATTTACAAAAGAATATTGATTGTATTATTAATACAGCTGCTAATACCAGACACTATGGAAATTATGCTACTTTTGAAAGAGAAAATATCAATACTGTAAAAAATTTAATTTTGCTAGCTAAACCAACTGGAATTGTATTAAATCATATGTCTACTACGAATATCAGCGGAAATTACTTGGTAGAGAATGATATTTCTTATCATTTTACGGAAAACGATTTTTATATTGGTCAAAATTATGAAGATAATGTATATATTCACAGCAAGTTTGAAGCTGAAAAACTAATTTTAGAGGAAGAATACAAAGGCTTAAAAGCTAATATTTTTCGTTTAGGAAATTTAATGGCAAGATTTTCTGACGGCGTTTTTCAAAAGAACAAATTTGATAATGCTTATTATACTAGATTATTAACGCTTGCTAAAATTGGCTATCTTCCAGATGACTTAAAAGAACAACAATTGGAGTTTACACCAATTGACGAAACAGCTGAAGCTATTGTAAAATTATTGATGATACCTAATTTAGAAAATAATATTTTTCATATTTTCTCAAATAAATTAATTATCATTGATACTTTATTACAAGTTTTTAAAGACTATGGATATGATTGTAAATTTACCAATTATGATGATTTTATTCATCATTTGTATTTACCAAAGAATGAAAAAATATTAAAATACATTGTATCTGACTTAAATCAGACTAAAAAGTTTAACTTTTCTTCTAATATTGTAATTGACCAAACCTTAACCAATCAATTTTTGGATTTCGTTGGCTTTAAATGGTCAAAAATTGATGAAACTTATTTAAAGAAATTTTTTGATGCCATAAATTTTATAAAAGATATGGATTAACGAAGGAGGAAATGATATGGAGGAACCAAAAAAGGTTAAAGTAAAATCAAAAATTATCTTTACTTATGCCATTGGTGTTGCTATTATAAGTCTCTTGTTTTATTTAATTATTCCTTATTTATTAAACTATGGTCCAGGCACTATCAATACACAATTTGATAAAGAGGTGTCTGGTGGACTTTATTACTATCAACAAATACTAGTGGTTGGGATTGGATTAGTTTTAGTAGTATCTTGTATTTTATTTGGCTTTTTAAAAGATATCGATTCTTATACAATTTATAAAGAAAATAAAACAAAATACAAAAAAAATATAGAATATATTAAAAAGATTTGTTTAAATCTACCTAATCGTTTATTGTTGGCATTTATTATTATTCCATTAGTACTATCTGTTGCTGTATTATTTATGCAAACAACTTTTTTAACTTCCTCTGACTTTAAATTAATGTTAGTAATTTTTATTCTTGCTACCATTATGAGCTCTATTGCCAATACTTATGTTAGAAAGTTGTTATCTAAGATATTGCAAGACTTGGAAAATACATCTTATTCTAATGTTAAAAGAACTGGAATTGTAAGGAGATTATTGTTCCAAATTGTACCTGTTATAACAGTTTGTATTGTTTTTACCTATCTTGCTTTTTCTTCTACTTATGAAAAAAGTAATGCAGAACTATTGTCTAAATTTTATCAAAATCAATTTCAAACTGATTTGGATGGTACGGTAGTTTCTAATGTAGATGACTTAATTCGTTTATTAGATAAGGTTAAATTGAGTAAAGATGGAAATGTTCTATTTATTACTGATAGCAATTTTAATTTTGTTTATCAAACTGGTGAATTAAGCGACTTTTTTAAAAAATATACAGCTGAGCTTTCTGCTCAAAATGATTATAAAGTTTATGATTATTATGGTACTTCAGGGCAAGGAACCTTATATCCCGTTACTTTAGAAAATGGAGAAACGTATTATTTAGGAGCTTACTACTTAATTTACTCTGACGAAACAATCTTTTATATGGTTTCCTTGTTGCTTATTTTGGGTATTATATGTAGTATTATTTTATATGCCTTTGCAAACGAATTATCGAAAAATGTAAAAGAAGTTACAAATTCCTTAGAGGAAATTTCAAATGATAATCAAGCTTTTGCGGAAAAGAAACTATATATTACTTCTGTAGATGAAATTGGAGATCTGATTAATGTATATAATAATATCCAAGCTTTAACCATTAATCATTTAAATCAAATTCATGACAACCAAGAAACTCTAATGGAAAAAGAACGTCTAGCTTCTTTAGGACAATTAATTGGTGGAATTGCTCACAACTTAAAAACACCAATCATGTCCATTTCAGGAGCTGCGGAAGGATTAAATGATTTGGTGAAAGAATATGATACTTCTATTGGCGACCCAGAAGTAAATGAACAAGACCATCATGAAATTGCAAAAGATATGTCTACTTGGATTTCTAAAATTAAAACTCACACGGAATATATGTCCGATGTAATTACTGCTGTTAAGGGACAAGCAGTTACCCTTTCTAACGAAGAGGAAATTACCTTTACGGTTGGTGAATTACTAAAGAGAGTTAATATTTTAATGAAGCATGAATTAAAAAATGCGATTATCTATTTGAATGTAAAAATGCTAACTGACGAAAGTGCTGTTATTCGTGGCGATGTTAATAGCTTGGTACAAGTTATTAATAATATGATTTCAAATTCCATTCAAGCTTATAATGGAAAGCCAGAACAAAGTATTGATTTAATTGTGGAAAAAGAAAATAGCAATCTTGTTATTTCCATTAAGGATTATGGCTCTGGTATTCCAAAGGCTGTTAAGGATAAGTTGTTTAAGGAAATGATTACTACAAAAGGTAAAAATGGTACTGGGCTTGGCTTGTATATGTCTTATTCTACGATTCGTGCTCATTTTAATGGAAATATGACGGTGGATTCTGTTGAGGGCGAGGGTACTACTTTTAAGATTGTTTTGCCGTTGTAATCGAGTAGAGGATAACACTTAATGTGTTTTTCCCCTCTCACACCACCGTACG